>JBKPAS010000005.1:0-14662 GCA_046744265.1 Actinomycetota bacterium | reverse complement strand
GGGCATGGCTACCTGCTCGGCCACCACGGCCAGCTCGGCCTGCCCGGCGCCGGGCACGACGGCCATGATCCGGTCGCCGGTGCCGAACCGCCGGCACGACCCGCCCGTGGCCACGACCTCGCCGGCCAGCTCGAGCCCGGGGATCTCGGGCGGCGCCGTGCCCGGCGGCGGCGGGTAGAACCCGTCACGCTGCATCAGGTCGCCCCGGCAGACCCCGGCCGCCCGCACGCGCACCAGCAGGTCGGTCGGCCCCGGCTCGGGATCGGGGCGCGGCCGCCACTCGATGGCCCCCTCCACGATCGTCACGGCGTGCATCGGCGGGACTCTACGGCCCGCCGACCGCCACGACGACCCTCACGACGACACGAAGCCCGGCGACGACGGCGCCGGCAGCAGCGAGTGGACGCCGTCCTGGTCGGCGCCCGCCACCACCTCTCGCACGGCGTCGCACACGGCCCGGGCCGGCGCCGAGAGCCGCCCCCGCCGGGTGTGCGCCAGCCCCACGCGGCGGGGTGCCAGGTCGTCGACGGCCACCAGCCGCCAGGCGCCGTTCAGCCAGTTGGGGACCGCGGTCGATGGCAGCACCGCGGCGCCGAACCCCTCGAACGCCAGCGAGGCGACGAGGCGCAGCCCGTCGACCTGGGCCAGTGGCCGCAGCACCACGCCGTTGCGCGACGCCTGCTGATCGAGCTCGTCGCGGAACGCCGTGCCCTGGGGCTCGAGCAGCAGCTCGTGCTCGGCGAGCTCGGCCATCGTGACCGACTTCCGGTCGGCCAGCGGGTGGTCGATGGGCGCGACGACGATGCGGGCCTCGTCGAACAGCGCCTCGGTGGCGAGGTCGGGGTCGGTGAGCGGCAGGTTGACGACGGCGAGCTCGAGCGTGGCGCTGCGCAGCTGGGGGAGCAGCGAGGTCGTCGTGGCGTCGACCACGACCATGTCGACCTTGGGGTGGCGTTCCCACAGCAGCGCCAGCAGCCGGGGGACGAGCCACCGCCCGACCGTGCCGATGCACCCCAGCCGCACGGTGCCCGTCACGTCGTGCATCAGGGCGTCGACGTCGGCGCGCAGGGCGTCCATCTCGTGGCGGATGCGCCGGGCCCGGGCCACGACCGCCTCGCCCTCGTCGGTCAGCGCGCCGGTCGTGCGGTCGACGAGCGTGGCGCCCAGCTCGCGCTCGAGCCGGGCGACGTGGGTCGACACGTTCGACTGGACGGTGTGGAGCAGCCGGGCGGCGCCGGAGAACGATCCGGCCTCGGCGACGGCGACCAGGGCAGCGAGTTGGCGCAAGTCCATCGCTGGACATGATCGCGCCTATCGCCAGGAACTGTTTGACGAATCGCGCCCTCCCTGCGAGAATGAAATCACAAAGCGGCACGGCATTCCCCCCAAGCCGAAGCCGCATCACAGTGCCGCAGATGGAATCCCCCCTCCGCTGCGCAGCACCTTGCAGGAGCCGACCGACCACCCGCGGTCGGCTCCTCACGTTTTCCGGCACAGCGAGTCGTGTGCAGCCAGGCCGGTAGGGTCAAGGCGATGACGGCGGCCGCCTTCTTCGACCTCGATCGCACGCTGGTGCGGGGCGCCACCGGGCCGGCGCTCACCGAGGCCATGCGCGAGACCGGCGTCATCGACCGGGGCCCGGTGCCCGGCGAGTCGCTCGTCTACCGCGTGTTCGACCTGATCGGCGAGACCCGCCCGGCGATGATTCTGACCCGCCAGGCCGTCCGGGTGGTCAAGGGCAAGCGGCGGGCGCTGGCGCGCGAGGCGGGGCGCCTGGCCGCGGACCGGCTGGCGACGGTCGTCCAGCCGTTCGCCCGCCCGCTGCTCGACGAGCACCGGGCGGCCGGCCGCCCGGTCGTGCTGGCGACCACCACGCCGATCGACCTGATCGGCCCGCTGGCCGACCTGCTCGGCTTCGACGACGTCGTGGCCACGAGGTACGGCTCCGACGGCAACGGCCGCTACGACGGCACCATCGACGGCGAGTTCGTGTGGGGGAGCGGCAAGCTCAGGGCCGTCCGGGCGTGGGCCGACGCCCACGGCGTCGACGTGGGCCAGAGCTGGGCCTACTCCGACAGCTTCTACGACCTGCCGCTGCTCGGCGGGGCCGGCCACCCGGTGGCCGTCAACCCCGACCTCCGGCTGCAGGCCCTGGCGACCGTGCGCCGCTGGCCGATCGTGCACCTCGACGTCCCCGCCGGCGTGGCCAAGCTGCCGATCGTCGGGCTCGAGGTCCAGAAGCTGCTCATGCTCGCCATCCGGCCCGAGATGTTCCCCTACATGCGGCTGACCGCCGAGGGGGTGGAGCACCTGCCCGAGTCGGGTCCCGCCATCGTGGCGGCCAACCACCGCAGCTACTTCGACCCGCTGGCGCTCGGGCTGGTGCTGGCCAAGCGGGGACGGCCCGTGCGGTTCCTGGCCAAGCGGGAGATGTTCGAGGCGCCGGTCGTCGGCCCGGCGGTGCGGGCGATGGGCGCCATCCCCGTCGACCGGGCCACGGGGTCCGACGAGCCGCTGAAGGCGGCGGCCGCCGCGCTCGGGGCCGGCGAGCTGGTGGCGATCCTGCCGCAGGGGACGATCCCCCGGGGCCCGGCGTTCTTCGACCCCGAGCTGAAGGGGCGCACCGGCGTGGCGCGGCTGGCGACGATGACCGGGGCGCCGGTCGTCCCGGTCGGCGTGTGGGGCACCGAGCGGGTCTGGCCCCGCAGCGAGCGCATCCCCCGGGTGTGGAACGTGCTCGACCCGGCGCCGGTCCAGGTCCAGGTGGGCCCGCCGGTCGAGCTGAAGCACCGCTCGGCGCCGGCCGACACCCGCCGGGTGATGGCAGCGATTGCCGACCTCCTGCCCCCCAAGGCCCGCGAGCGCCGCGAGCCGACGCCCGACGAGCTGGCCCGCACCTACCCGCCGGGCTACGCGGGCGACCCCGAGGCCGAGGCCACCCGCCGCCCCGGCGAGGATTAATGGCGCAGCCAGCGGCCGCGGCCGGCCGTCTTGGCCGCCCGCATGGCGTCGTCGGCCCGGGCCAGCACGCTCTCGACCGACTCGCCGTCGGCACCGACGTCGGTCACGCCGATGCTGGCGTCGAGGCACACCTCGAACGACGAGCCGGGAAGCGGGCTGATCGGCTGGCGGATGACGTCGAGCACCCGCGATGCCACGGTCTCGACCGCGTCGGGCGTGGCCAGCCGCTCGCACAGCACGGCGAACTCGTCGCCGCCCAGCCGGGCGACCAGATCGCCGGGCCGCAGGGCGTCGAGCAGGCGGCCGGCCACCGCGGCCAGCACCCGGTCGCCGACAGGGTGGCCCAGGTGCTCGTTGACCGGCTTGAAGTGGTCGAGGTCGAGGTAGAGGACGGCGGCCTGGTCCTCACCGCTGGCGGCCACGGCGTCGAGGCGGTCCAGGAACGCCTGGCGGTTCGCCAGGCCGGTCAGCGGGTCGTGGGTGGCGGCGAACTGGAGCGTGCGGTGGCTGCGGTCCCACTGCAGCGTGAGGCGCAGCAGTTGGCCGACCCGCTGCACGGTCGTCCAGTTGAACCGTGACGGCCGCCCCGGGCGGGTCCGCCACATGACGATCGCCGCGACCGGCTCCGCGTCGGGCGGCACGGTCACCGGGTGGACCCAGCACGCCGCGTAGCCCTCGGCCCGCGCCAGCGCGGCCACGGGGCCCGACAGCTCGTCGCCGTCGACGGCGACGTCCTTGCCGGTCTCGAGCGCCCGGGTCCACGGCCCGCCCGGCTCGGGGGACAGCAGCCAGCTCTCCCGGCCCGCCGCGACCGAGAATCGGGTGCCCGACCACCGGTCACCGATGGCCACGACCGATTCCGGCACCATCTGCTCGAGGGCCCCGACCAGCCGCATCAGCACGTCGCCCAGCGCCGCCCCCTCGGCCATGGCCTCGATCGCCAGGTCGAGCGCGTGCTCGTAGCCGACGCGGCGGACGTGCACGACGTACCACGGCAGGCCGGTCCGCCTCGTCGTGATCACCGAGAGCTCGCAGGCGACGACGCTGCCGTCCGCGTGCAGAATGCCGACCGGCAGGCCGACGCCGCCCCAGGGCGTGATCTCGAACGCCTCGTCGATGGCCGCGAACGCCTCGTAGATCTCGCTGAGCGATTCGGGGGCGACCAGCTTGTCGAAGCGCTGGCCGACGATCGCCTCGGGATCCCAGCCGAAGAAGCGCGACACCGAGGCGCTCGCCCAGTGGATCGTGCCCGAGTCGTCGATCAGCGCGATCGGGAAGATCGAGTGGTCGGCCATGATGCGGAACGACTCGGCCGACGGGCCCCGGCTCTCGACCAACTCGATGCGGTTGCCGAACGGGTCGTCGGTGTAGCCCCGCACCTGGCCGGGCAGGTCGTCGGCCGGGCGGACCGCGCCGCCGGCCTGCACGATGCGCTTCGCGACCGCGTCGAGGTCGTCGACGAGGATGGCGGGGTGGGCCTTGCGGGCGGGGCGGAACGGGTCCTCGACGCCGAGGTGCAGCCGCACCGACGGCCCCTCGAACCAGCACCCGCCCCGCAGGGCCAGCTCGGCAGGCTTGGGCACCCGGGTGAGCCCGAGCGCCTCGCCGTAGAAGCGCTCGGCCTCGTGCTCGGCCTGGGGGCCGGGTGGCATGGCGAGCTGGACGTGGTCGACGCCGAGCAGGCGCGACCCGTCGGGGTCGCCGGGATCGCCGGGTTCGCCGGTGAGCCCGGCTAGCTGCCGCCGTGCTTCCGGCGGATGATGTTCAGCGCACTGCCGGCCTTGAACCACTCGATCTGCTCGTCGCTCATGGTATGCGTGGCCGTGAACTCGACCACGCGTCCGTCAGGCTTGTGGATCAGGCAGCGGACGGCCCGGTCCGGCCTCAGGGTCCCCAGATCTACGACGCTCATCTTGTCATCCTCACCGATGAGGTCGTAAGTCGAGGGGTCGCTGAAGGTCAGGGCCAGGACACCCTGCTTCTTCAGGTTCGTCTCGTGGATGCGGGCGAAGCTGCGGGCGAAGATCACCTTGGCGCCCCGGTAGCGGGGCTCCATGGCGGCGTGCTCGCGGGAGCTGCCCTCGCCGTAGTTCTCCTCGCCGACCGCGCACCACGACACGCCGGCCTCGTGCAGGCGGCGGGCGATGTCGGGGAAGCTGCGGATCTCGCCGTCGAGCGGGTCCTTCCCGTGGCCGGGCTCGACGTCGTCGCGGAACGCGTTCACCACACCGAGGAACAGGTTGCCCGAGATGTTCTCGAGGTGCCCGCGGTAGCGCAGCCAGGGGCCGGCGGCCGAGATGTGGTCGGTCGTGCACTTGCCGGCCGCTTTCATGAGGACGGGCAGCTCGACGAGGTCGCGCCCGTCCCACGGGGCGAACGACTCGAGCAGCTGCAGGCGCTCGCTGCCGGGCGCCACGCGGACCTCGATCGCGCTGCGGTCGCCGGGCGGGGCGACGAAGCCCGACTCGCCGGGGTCGAAGCCGCGGGACGGCAGCTCCTCGCCGACCGGCGGCTCGAGGCGCACCTGCTCGCCCGCGTCGGTCGTCAGGCTGCCGGTGCGAGGGTCGAACTCGAGCGTGCCCGCCAGCGCCAGCGCCACGACCACGTCGGGGCTGGTCACGAACGACAGGGTGTTGGCGCTGCCGTCGTTGCGCTTCGGGAAGTTGCGGTTGTAGCTGTTGACGATCGTGTTGGGCCGCTCGGTGTCGACCTCGTTGCGGCCCCACTGCCCGATGCACGGCCCGCAGGCGTTGGCCAGGACCGTCCCGCCGATGGCCTCGAGGTCGGCCAGCAGGCCGTCGCGCTCGATCGTGGCCCGCACCTGCTCGGACCCGGGCGTGACCAGCAGCGGCGCCTTGGACCGTAGGCCATGGGCGGCGGCGAGCCGGGCGATGGAGGCGGCGCGGGTGATGTCCTCGTACGACGAGTTGGTGCACGACCCGACGAGCGCGGCCGAGATCTCGGTCGGCCAGCCCTCGGCCCGGGCGTGCTCGCCCACCTCGCTGACCTTGTGGGCCCGGTCGGGGGAGTGGGGCCCGTTGATCATCGGCTCGAGGGTCGACAGGTCGATCTCGATGACCCGGTCGAAGAACCGCTCGGGCTCGTCGGCGACCTCGGGGTCGGGCCGCAGGTCGTCGAGCACCCGCCGGGCCGCCTCGGCCAGCGGCGCCCGGCCGGTGGCCTCGAGGTAGGCGAGGCCGTGGTCGTCGAAGCTGAACAGCGAGGTGGTGGCGCCGATCTCGGCGCCCATGTTGCAGATCGTGGCCTTGCCGGTGGTGGACAGGGCGTCGGCCCCGGGGCCGAAGTACTCGACGATGGCGCCGGTGCCGCCCTTGACCGTCAGGATCTCGGCGACGCGCAGGATCACGTCCTTCGGGGCGGTCCACCCGGACAGCTCGCCGGTCAGCCGCACGCCGATGAGCTGCGGCCACCGCACGTTGAACGGGAACCCGGTCATCACGTCGACCGCGTCCGCGCCGCCCACGCCGATCGCCACCATGCCCAGCCCGCCGGCGTTGGGCGTGTGGCTGTCGGTGCCGATCATCATGCCGCCGGGGAAGGCGTACTGCTCGAGTACGACCTGGTGGATGATGCCCGAGCCCGGCTTCCAGAACCCGATGCCGTAGCGCTGCGACACCGACCGCAGGAACTCGTAGACCTCGGCGTTCGTGTCGAGGGCCCGCTCGAGGTCGGCGCTCGCCCCGACCCGCGCCTGGATCAGGTGGTCGCAGTGGACCGTCGACGGCACGGCCACCTCGGAAAGGCCCGCGGTCATGAACTGCAGCAGGGCCATCTGCGCGGTGGCGTCTTGCATGGCGACCCGGTCGGGGTCGAAGTCGGCGTAGCTGCGGCCGCGCTCGAGCTCTTGCCCGCCGGCGTCGCGGAGGTGGTTGACGAGGATCTTCTCGGCCAGTGTCAGCTGCCGGCCGAGCCGGCGGCGGCCGAGGGCCACGCGCTCGGGGAGCCGGGCGTACACCTCGTCGACGAGGGCGACGGGCGTGCTGGACGAGGAAGACGTGGATGCACCGGACGTACTGATGACAAGCCCCCTTGCGTCGGCAGCTCAATGTAGACAAGTATATGACAAGTGCGTGAGGTGCGCTACCGAGCGATCGCCGACGACCTGCGGCGGCGGGTGGAGTCCGGCGAGCTCGCCACCGGCCATCTGCTCCCCAGCGAGAGCGAGCTGTCGGGAGCCCACGAGGCGAGCCGGGTCACCGTCCGCAAGGCGCTCGAGCTGCTGCGCGACGAGGGCCTCATCGACTCGCGGCAGGGGTTCGGCTGGTTCGTGGCCACCGACCCGGTTCCCCAGGCGCTGGGGCGGCTCGGCACGATCGAGGACCAGCTCGAGGCGCTCGGCGTCCAGTCCGAGCGGCGCATCACCAGCTTCCGGTTCGTCGCCGCGCCGGCACGGGTCCGCCAGGTGCTGGGCGTCGACCAGGTGCTCGAGGTCCGCCGCGTAAACCTGGCCGACGGCCAGCCGTTCGCCCGGGTCACGGTCTGGTGCCCCGACGACCTCGGGTCGCGCCTGTCCCGGAAGGACGTCGAGAAGGCGCCGTTCTACGAGCTGGTCGGCGTGCCGATCGGCGGGGCGACCCAGACGATCGGCGCGGTCGTGGCCGACCGCCAGGACGCCGAGCTGCTGGCGGTGCCGGTGGCCTCGCCGATGCTGCGGTGCGAGCGGGTCACCCGCGACACCGACGACCGCCCGGTGCTGCTGTCGGTGTTCCTGTTCCCGGCGCACCGGACCGAGTTCGTCGTCGAGCTGACCCACGCCGAGCCGTCGATCGGCCCGTCGGGCCTGCGCCTCGTGGAGTGAGCGGTCCGCGGGGAGCCGCGCGCGCTGCGAGAGGCGCATTTGCCAGACTACGCCGGCGGGCATCGCAGACGATCTAGCTGAGGAGACCACGATGCGACCAGCGGACGGCGGCGGGTCCTCGTACCCCGCCGACATGCAGCCGATCCCGTTCCCGACCGCACAGGCCACCGAGGCCAAGACGGTCTGCGAGCGCATCGCGTCGCTGCTCGACGGGCACCTCCGGGCGCGCCCGGGCATGGTGAGCAGCGCCGAGGACGGGTGGGAGGGCGCCTACCGCGACGACTTCGCTGAGACCTGGCGCACCCAGGAGGTCCGGCTCACCGGCCTGCGCGAGGACCTGCGGACCCTAGCCGGCCGCATCCAGACCGCCATGTCCAACGCCTCGACGCTGAACACGCAGCGGGCCAACGCCCGGGTGCAGTACGACGCCGACCAGCGCACGCCGGCGGGGACGAGCTGACATGCCCACGTCGTCCGCCAAGCCGGCGAAGATGCTCCGCTACCGCAACGACGGCATCGCCCAGGTCGAGCAGTGGGAGCCCGAGGTCCGCAACCTCGACACCGCCCTCAGCGACCTGCGCAACGCCCTGTCGGGCCTGGACCTGCCCGACGAGTGCCAGGTCACCGTGCTGTTCTACGAGACCTGGTTCGACACGCTGACCCGTAACCAGCGCCACCTGGACGAGTGGGTCGGCGACGTCGCCAACGGCTTCATCCTCGCCGCCGGGGGCAACCCCCAGCAGTTCGACATCAACGCCCACCTCAACGACATGATGCGGGTCGACGACTCGGCCATCCACGTCGGGTTCGCCGACCGCGAGCGGTCCGAGCAGCAGGCCCGCGACGACGCCGCCGCGCTGGCCGCCATCCTCGGCGAGGCCGGGCTGATCCACCCCTACGACCTGGCCAACGACCCCGAGCTGCTCGAGCGGCTGTCCCGCCAGTACCCGCAGCTCAAGGAGATCCTGGCCCGCACGGCCCGCTTCGCCCAGGACGAGGACTACGGGGCGATGCTGGTCAACACGCTGGGGCCGCAGAACGTCCGCACGATGTGCGACCTGACCAACAGCTTCGGGCTCGCGCAGGACCGGGGGATGATCCGCGACGACGCCTACCTGGGCTACGTCGTGCCGTTCGGCACGATCCTCGCCGCGGCCGACCGCAGCGGCCACATGGACCGGGCCGTGCGCGACGCCATCTTCGACATGGACGCCACGGACGAGCCGCCGATCGCCGGCACCAACACCGACTTCATCCAGAAGGACGCGCTCTCGGCCATGCGCTACCGGTCGCTGGCCCTGCTGGTCAGCGTCGGCGGCTTCTCGTCGCAGACCACGGCCGACATGGCCAACGCGATCATGCACAACGCGCCGATCGCGCGGACCACCTACGGCATTGCCGGCGACATGGAGGGCTTCACCAACCCGCAGTTCCTCCAGACCCACCAGGCGCTGGCCAGCGACCAGTACTCGGCGCTCGTCGCTCTCCAGGGCGACGACCACGCGGCGAACATCTTCTACAGGATGGACGCCGACCACAACGGCGAGCTCGAGAACCTCTACCTGATGCAGACCGACGGCGGCGCCCGGGTCGCGGCCGAGCGGCTCGGCATCCCCGAGGACCAGTTCACGGGCATGGTGCACGAGACCGTCGCCAACACGCTGCGGGGCGGCATCCTCGAGTACCCGCTGGCCGCCCACCAGCTCGACGCGCCCGAGCAGCTCAACCTGGTCAGCCAGACGATCAAGGCCGCCGGGTGGGAGCACATGGACACGTCGGGGCCGGTGCGCCAGGCCCTCGCCGAGGTGACCTCGCCCTACACCCGCGACCTGGCCATCATCTCGGCCGGCGGCGGGCCCGACCTGCCGCACGCCCGGCTGACCGGCATCAGCAAGGACGACATCAGCCACTACATGGAGGAGGTGTCGGAGAGCAAGGAAGGCCGGGTCGCCCTGTCGCAGAACGCGGCCGCGCTCGTCCGCACCCAGATCGACGGCGTGGCGCCCAACATCGCCTCGGGCCAGGGCGACGCCTTCGGCACCGGCGAGCGCCTGTCCACCGCCTACTACACGCAGATGGGCGAGGCGTGGGACCACGTGCAGGTCGGCTGGGTCGAGCAGCGCGAGGCACTCGTCTCCGGCTGGCGGTCGGTGACCGACCCGGTCGTCGACCTCGTCTCGGGCAAGATCGTCGAGAAGATCCCGATCGTGAGCACTGCCGCCGACCTGCCGCTGGTCAGCAACGTCGTCGACGGTGTGACCGGCACGATCAACAGCAGCATCAACGACGCCGTGTACAACCACCTGATCCCCAGGCCCGAGATCGAGAGCATGCGGACGTGGGACGACGCGATCGGCAACGAGGTGCGCACTGCGGTCGCCACGGGGCTGTACGACAACCCGACGTCCCAGCAGCACTACCTGCAGCTCGCCCAGCAGGACCACGAGCTCTGGAGCCGCATCAACGCCGACGGGCACGTCACGCTCGACGAGTTCCGGTCGATCCCGAGCGTGCAGAACGCGGTGAACGAGCACGCCGGCGAGATCATCGACGGCTACGAGTCGAAGATGGCGTTCGACCAGGCGTTCAAGTAGCCATACGCCGATGACGACACGACTGCGTGCGCTGGGGCTCGCGCTCGCGCCGGTAGCGGTCGCCGTGCCGCTGCTGTCGCTGTCGCTGGCGGCGTGCGGCGACGACGACGGCGGTGTCGACGACGCCGCCGTCGCGGACGTGCGCGACGCCCTCGACGGCGAGGTGCGGACGACGCTGGCGACGATGCTCTACGAGAACCCCGGCAGCCACGACTACTTCCTGCAGCAGGCCGAGCGGAACGCTCCCGACGTGTGGGAGCAGATCAATGCCGACGGCGAGGTCACGCTCGACGAGTTCCGCTCGATTCCCGACGTCCAGAACGCCGTCAACCACTATGGCGGCGACGTCATCGAGTTCTTCCAGGACCAGATGGTCGAGGCGAAACGCTGACGGACGCGGCGGACGGCGTAGACCCGATCGAGGCCTACGCCGTCGCTGTGTCGCGCTCAATCGCGCTGCCGGATATCAGGCGTTGCCGCCCGCCGACTGGATGTTGGTGTTCACGGTCATGATGTCGCCGCTCAGCTCGGTGAGCTGCGTGATCGCGTTCTGCAGCCCGTTCTTGACCGTGGGCCAGCTCTCGTAGAAACCCGCGGCATGCTGCCCGTCCCAGTTGCCGGGGTTGAGGCTGTCGCCCCGCGAGATGAGCTGCTGGATCTGGTCGGTCAGGCCGCTCGCGATGATGTTCTTCATGGCCTGGATGGCCTCGAGGGCCTCAGGAGTCGACTTGACAACACCGGTGGTCATGATTGCTCCTTCTGTCTCCGGTTGACATGCCCGGCCCCAGGCCGGAAGGTCGTCGTTGACCGCCCGCGACCGAGACCCTAGCGACGCAGCCGGACGCGTTGATGTCGCCCCCTCACCCCGGCCTCACCGCGGCAGCGCCAGCTGCGCCAGCTCGTTGTCGCCGCTGTTCACGACGTAACCCCGGCCCGCCACCATCGCCACCGGCGCCCGGCGGGGCAGCTGCGTGCCCAGGATGTCGCCGTCGAGGTCGATGTTGGGGCGCAGCAGCACGCCCAGCTTCGAGCCCCGCATCGGGCGGGTCCAGTGCGAGTACCCGGCCCGGATGCCGTCGTTGCGGCCCGCGGCGACCAGCAGCAGGTTGGGCCGCTCGGACGTCGACAACCGGCCCAGCACGCCGTTCTGGTCCTCGATCGCGTCGGCGTCGTCGACCAGCACCAGCACGAAGCCGTCGGGGCGCTCGGCCGCCGGCAGCAGCTTGTCGCCGACGGCGGACGGGGGCACGGTCTCGTGGACGAGCGGGTCGCCGCCGAGTGGCGACCGCGGGCCCGCCAGGGCGACGACGGTGGCGTCGGGCCGGGCGATACGGACCGCGGCGGCCACCGTGAGCAGCGTGCTGCTGCGGCCCGACCGAGCCGGACCCGCGATCAGCGCGTGCTCGCCCTCGTAGACGACGAGGCTGGCCGGCGCCAGCGTGCTCTCGGCGATGCCGACGGGGATCGTCCACGGCCGGGTCCGCATCTGGGCGGTCGCCTGCAGCTCCACCAGGTCGCCGAGCCGCACCTCGGTGGCCAGCGTGGCGATGCGGCGGGGCGGGCGGGAGGGCGCCGGCGCCGCCGTCGCGAGGCGTGCCGCTGCACCCTCGACGCCGTCGGCCGGCCGCCCGATCTGGATCACCTGCCCGCTGCCGCCGATCAGCGCCTGCCCGGGAACCATCTCGGGCACGGCCTTGCTGCGGATGCCGAAGTTCATGTAGTCGCCGGCGTCGGCCAGCCGCAGGGCGAGCCGCTGGCGGACCAGCGACGCCAGCGTGCTGGGCACGGCGCTCGCCCGGTCGGCGGCCACGACCGTGTACATGCCCAGCTCGGCGCCGTCGGCGAAGACCCGCGTGAACGCGTCGAACACCGGGCTGCCGGCGAGGTCGTTGTACTCGGCGGCGAACGGGCTCCAGCCGTCGATCAGCGTGACGATCATCGGCTCCTGCCGGACCGCGACGCTGCCCAGCTCGCGGCGGCGGTCGAGCTCGCCCCGCAGGAAGCGGACCAGCCGCGTCTGGCGCTCGCGCTCGCCGGCCAGGATGACGGCGCCGACGTGCGGGAGCGCCTCGAGCGCCCCCAGCTCGCCGGCCCCGAAGTCGAGCGCGTAGACGTGCACGTCGTCGGGGGAGTAGAGCCGGGCCAGCGCCAGGGTCAGGCTCGTGAGCGTGGTGGTCGTGCCGCTGCCGCCCAGGCCGTAGGCGACGAGGTTGCCCTCGGCCGGGCTCCACCCGATCGGGTACTGGGTCTGGGCGTCGGGGTCGTCGGCCACGGCCAGCGGCACGAACCCGGGGAGCCGCCCGCCGGCCGCGGCGACCGCCTCGTCGATCACGGCGTCGAGGTCGAGGTCGCCGGGCAGCGGGTCGGGCCAGGGCCGGCGGGGCATCGGCCGCCCGGTCCGGGCGAACGCCGCGTCGATGGCGCCCACCAGCACGGCCAGGTCGGTCTCCTCGGCCGTGCCCTCGGGCGCCTCGGGCTCGGCCGAGCCTGGCGGCGAGAGCGGCGGCGCCTCGTAGCGGGGGACCGGGCCGTAGGCGAACGGGGCCACGTCGACGTGCGCCAGCGCGGCCTCGTTGCGGGACCCGGTCGACAGGGCGGACTGGATGGCGACCACCTCGCCGGGCCCCAGCCGCACGTACGCCCGGCCCGGCGCGGTGCGGGGGACGTTGGCGGCGTCGGGGACGTCGATCACGTCCACCGAGTCGTTCTTGTCCTGCATGCGCAGGGCGATGCGCAGGTTGGTGTTGGCCTTGATGTTCTCGCTGATCGCCCCCTGGGGCCGCTGGGTGGCGAGCAGCATGTGCACGCCGAGGCTGCGGCCCCGCTGGGCGACGCCGACCAGGGCGTCGATGAAATCGGGCAGCTCGGCCTTGAGCGTGGCGAACTCGTCGATGATGACCAGCAGCCGGGGCATCGGCTCACTGCCGCGGTTGTTGCGCAGGTAGTCGGGCAGGTCGATGGCGCCGCAGTCGCGCAGCACCCGCTCGCGGTGCTTGAGCTCGGCCTCGAGGCACCGCAGCGCGCGCTCGGCCAGGTGCTCGTCGAGGTCGGTGACCATGCCGACCGTGTGCGGCAGCTTGGAGCACTCGTCGAAGGCGCTGCCGCCCTTGAAGTCGATGAGGACGAACGTGAGGTGGTCGGGGTCGACGCTGGCCGCGAGGCCGGCGACCATGGTCCGCAGCAGCTCGGACTTCCCGGCGCCGGTCGTGCCGCCCACCAGCCCGTGCGGGCCGTCGGCCACGAAGTCGACGACGAACGCGCCGTTCTCGCCGACCCCGATCGGGCTCGCCGGGCGGGGGTCGGCGCCGCCGGCCTTCCAGCGGGCGAGCACGGCCTCGGGCGTGCACTCCTCGAGCTCGAGCAGCGGCAGTAGGCGGATCGACGCCGGCAGCCCGGCGCCCACGATGTCGAGCTCGGGGTCCTCGTACCGGGCCAGCGACCGGGCGCAATCGCGGGCGACGTCGTCGGACACGCCCGTGGCCAGGAAGTCGAGAATGCGCAGGCCCTGCTGGGGCAGCACGAGGTCGGCCTGCCCGTCGGCGTCGGTCATCGTGACGACCGTCGTGCACATCGCCGGCAGCCGGTCGGCCGTCGACGCGACGACGATGCCTGCCACGAGCCCGGCGTCGCCCCGCAGCAGGTTCCGCGTCGGTGCCCGGCGGCCCTCGGTGAGCGACTCGTCGTCGACGACGACCAGCGTGGTGGGGCCGACGACCCGCTCGCTGCCGAACCCCGCGCCGGGGCGGTGGTCGCGTTGGTCGCGCGGCGCGGCCTTGAGGCGGGCCTCGACCATGCGGGTGGACTGGTCGGGGTTGTACGACAGCATGCGCCCGGTGCCGCTGGCGCCGCGGGTGTGGGGCAGCCACTTGGTCCAGTCCCACGCCGGGGCGGCCTCGTAGCTGGACAGGACCATGACCGGCATGTCGGCCGGCCCGTGCAGCGCGGCGGCCTGGCACAGCAGCGACCGGGCCAGGGCCAGCGCCGCGTTCCGGTCGCCGACGATGCCGACCACGCCACCGTCCTGCAGGTCGACGGGCACGGGCGAGCTGCGCAGCATCGCCGCCTCCTCGAGCGCGGCGAGCAGCTCGTCGGGCGCGTCCCGCAGGCGGCCGGTGTCGGTCACCGGCGGCTTCCAGGGCACGTCGCCGACGCCGGCCCGCAGCCGGAGGAAGTCGGGGTGGACGGGGCGGCGCTCCCACAGCGTCGTGCTCGGCAGCGTCACCCGGCGCACGATCTCGGCCCTGTCTCTTATACACATCTCCGAGCCCACGAGACGGTGAGTAATATC
>JBKPAS010000140.1:0-7920 GCA_046744265.1 Actinomycetota bacterium | reverse complement strand
CCGCAGCCGGTCGTCCCGCCGTCCCCGCCCCCGGCGCCCCGCACCGCCGCCCGCCCACTGGGGGCCGACACCGCGGCGGTCCTCGCCGAGCTCGCCTCGGCCCCCGGCCGCCCATGCTGATCGTCGGTGGCGAGGTGGCGGGGCGGGCGGGGGTGGACGTGCGGATCGAGGGCGACCGGGTCACGGAGGTCGGCGCCGGCCTCCGCCGGTCACCCGGCGAGCCGGCGATCGAGGCCCGGGGCGGGGCGCTGATCCCGGCGCTGCACGACCACCACGTGCACCTGCGGTCGCTGGCCGCCTCGCGGTCCTCGCTGCCGGTGGGCCCGTTGGACGTGCGCGGCCAGGCGGGGTTCGAGGCGGCGCTCCGCCGGGCGGACCGCCAGGCGACCCCGGGCGGCTGGATCCGGGGCGTCGGCTACCACGAGTCCGTCGCCGGGCCGCTGGACCGGACCGTCCTCGACGCCCTCGTCCCGGACCGCCCGGTCCGCATCCAGCACCGCAGCGGCGAGCTGTGGGTCCTCAACTCTCGCGCCCTCGCCGCCGCGGGCCTCCCGCCGCCCGGCCACGACGGCGGGGTCGAGCGGGACCAGGAGGGTCGGCCCAACGGTCGCCTATGGCGCGCCGACCGCTGGCTGGCGACCGTGGTGCCGTCGCCGGCGCTCGGCCTCGACGGCATGAGCCGCGACGCCGCGCAGCTGGGCGTGGCGGCCTTCACCGATGCCGACCCCGAGCGCACCCAAGCCGACGTCGACGCGTTCGCTACGGCGCGGGCGAGCGGCGAGCTGCGCCAGAGCGTCCTGCTCATGAGCGCCGGCGGGCTCCACATCGACCCGGCGCACCCCGGCCTGGCCGCCGGCCCGCGCAAGCTGCTGCTCGACGACACCACGCTGCCCCCGCTCGACGACCTGGCCGCCACGATCGCCGCCGCCCACGGCCGGGGCGAGGCGGTGGCCGTCCACTGCGTCACCCGCCCGCAGCTCGTCCTCACGCTGGCCGCCCTCGCCGAGGCCCGCCAGCGGGTCCCAGCCGACGCCGGCGGCATCGGCGGCGACCGCATCGAGCACGGGGCGGTCGTGCCGCCCGAGCTGCGGGACGAGATGCGCCGCCTTGGCGTCACCGTCGTCACCCAGCCCAACTTCGTCGCCGAGCGGGGCGACGAGTACCTGGCCGGCGTCGATCCATCTGACGTCGATCTGCTCTATCCGTGCGCGACGCTGCGGGCGGCCGGCGTCCACGTGGCCGGGGGGACCGACGCGCCGTTCGGCCGCTCCGATCCGTGGGCCGCCATGCGGGCCGCCGTCGAGCGCCGAGCGAAGAGGTCCGGCCGTCCGGTCGCCGCCCACGAGCGCGTCGACGCCCGCACTGCCCTCGGGCTGTTCCTCGGCCGGCCCGACGCGCCTGCCGTCGAGCGCCGGGTCGAGCCCGGCGCCCCCGCGGACCTGTGCCTGCTCGACCGCCCGCTCCGCGCGGCGCTCGAGGCGCTCACCCCGGACGTCGTGTCGGTCACGATCGCCCGGGGCGAGATCATCGCCGGCGAAAGGGGCGAACGCCCGTGACGACGTGCGCCGAAATCAGGGCACACCCGTGACGACGCGCGCCGAGGATCAATGGCGCGTCAGCGCACGTCACGGCACGTCAGCGTCGCGCGCCGCCTGCACGACGGCGGGCACGTCCTGCGGCAGCACGTACCCGCTGAGCGCCGAGAACAGGGCCGCCAAGCCGACCCGCCGGACGTAGTCGTCGTGGCTGGCGTAGAGGTCCGACAGCTTGGGTTCGGGCGTCGGCGACGGGTCGAGCCCGGCCTGGCCGTCCCACGGATCGGCGTCGCCGTTCCACGGGTCCCGCGACCCGGCGAGGAAGCAGAACAGGTTGCCGCCGACCGAGCCGGGTGGGCGCAACCCGCTGAGCGTGTGGGTCGGCACGGTCACGTCGGGCAGCCGGATGCCGCCCTTCGCCAGCCCCGTGGCGCCGTCGCGGTCGATGGCCCCGTTCGTGATGCTGATGCGGGGGCCGGTCGGCGCGGCCCGCCGGGTGGCGACCCACCGGTCGAGCTGCCGCACGGCGGCGCTCAGGGCGTAGTGCTCCGGGCCGTCGTTGATGGGCGCACCACCGCAGTCCAGGTCCCCCAGGAGGTAGGTGTCGATGTGCGCCGTGCCGGTCACCTCCCAGATGCGCAGGCCTGGCGCATCGGGCTGCTCGTGGATGCCCGACGCCCCCAGGCCCGAGAACGGCACGACGTCGGTCTCGGTGTTGAACAGCAGCACCGGCTCCTGGCGGTCGGTGCGAATGCGGGTGACCGGCCGGGGCACGTCGCCGCCGGGGATGGACGGGGTCGGCGGCACGCCCGCGGCGCTGGGCTGCGACAGGGGCGCGCCGGCCGACGCGCTGTGGATCAGGAAGCCGTCGAACACCCGGGCGAGCGGGTGCACCGCGTTGACGTAGGTGATCATCCGCCCGGCCGACTGCGACTCGCCGTCGGCCAGCACCCGGTCCACGTCGCCGGTGATGTCGCCGAGCGGCTGCGGGCCGCCATCCGCCGGCTCGACCGCGGCCATGGCTGCCTGCGAGTACATGTCGTACGAGAACGCGTCGCCGGGGTGGGAGAGCGGCTGGTAGCGCGTCGGGTTGTTCGCCTTCATGGCGTTGACGCCGACGGCCTGCGCGCTGACGCCGACGTAGGCGTAGCCCCGCCGGATCAGCTCGTCGCGGGTCCAGATGTAGTCGGGCTCGACGTCGAACCCGGCGCTCACGTTCATCCACTCGACGACCACAGTGCCGTTGAACGCCGCCGGGTCGGCCGGTCGCCGGACGAGGATGCGGGTCGTGTACGGCGCCGACGCGTCGGGGTTGACCTTGGCGTTCCACCGGCCGTCGTCGCCCCAGGTTCCGTCGTTGAGGTAGGCCCGGGCGGTCCCGTGGAGGAAGAACTCCTGCTGCGTGTGGCCCCGCTGCGCGTAGTCGCCGGGCGAGATGGTCCACGGCGTGCCAGCGACCGGCCCGGTGACCTCGGGTGAGGGCACGTCGGACGAGTCGGCGGCCGGCGCCCGGGACGTGACGCCGGCGCCGGCGGGACCGGCCCCGGCGCCGACGAGCGTGCCCGTAAGGGCAAGGACGGCGATGGCGGCGACGGTCACGGCACGCCGCAGCCGCGGCGGACGGGTGCGAGTGAGACCCATGGCGGTTCCCCTCCCAGTCGACTGCTCCGAGCCCCCGGCAGCTCGCGGACACGCCGATTCTTACCCGTCGTAACGCAACCGGGCAAGGCGGGCCGAGGCCCCAATCAGGTCGTGATCGGCACGTTGATCCAGCCCCGCACCGTCGAGGTGTGCAGGCGCCGGGCGCCGTCGCGGTCGACCGTCCAGCGAGCGTGCCGCCGCAGCGTCTCCTCGAGCGCGATGCGCCCCTCCATGCGGGCGAGCGCCGCCCCCAGGCAGAAGTGG
Source organism: Actinomycetota bacterium (assembly GCA_046744265.1). Classification (GTDB taxonomy): domain Bacteria; phylum Actinomycetota; class Acidimicrobiia; order Acidimicrobiales; family VFJN01; genus DATCLS01. The sequence continues at coordinate 4,480 of JBKPAS010000140.1, read as the reverse complement.
ATGCCGTAGCCGAACGACACGTGGTGGTCGAAGGTGCGGCGGACGTCGAACCGGTCGGCGTCGGGGTACTTGCGCTCGTCGCGCCCGGCCGACCCAGTCAAAAGCAGGACCTTCGAGCCGGCCGGCACCACCTCGCCATGCAGCGAGACGTCAGCCGTCGTCCACCGGCCCTGCACGGGCGACGGCGCCTCGTTGCGCAGCAGCTCCTCGACCGCGTTCGGGATCAGCGTCGGGTCCGCGGCGAGGGCGGCCCGCTGGTCGGGGTTGTCGTCGAGCACGACCGCGGCCCAGCCGAGCAGCCGGGCGACGGTCTCGGTGCCGGCGCTGATCAGCAGCAGGGAGAAGTCCGCGCTCTCGTTCAGGGTCAGCCGGCGGACCGAGCCGTCCGCGTCGGTGACCTCGGCGGCGACGAGGCCGGTGAGCATGTCGTCGCGCGGCTCGGCCTGCCGCAGCTCGAGCTGGCTCGTCATGTACTCGTGCAGGTCGAGCTGGGCCTGGAACGAGACGTCGTTGATCATGCCGACGCCCGGTTCGATGTGGAAGACCGTGTCGATCATGTGGCGGACCCGGTCCTGGTCCTCGATCGGCACGCCGAGCAGCGAGGCGATCACCATGGCGGGGAGGCGGGCACCGAAGTCCTGCACGTAGTCGAAGCTCGTGCCCGCCCGGTCGAGGAAGTCGGCGCACAGGTCGCGGATGCGGCCCTCGAGCTGGCCGATGCGCCGTGGCGTGAACGCCCGCGACACCAGCGCCCGCAGGCGGGTGTGCTCGGGCGGGTCCATGAAGATCATCTGGCCGGTCTCGAACGGCTCGGGCTGGAGCAGCTCGAGCACGGTGCCGTGGGCCGAGCTGAACGTCTTCGGATCGCGATGGGCGGCCTCGACGTCGTCGAACCGGCTCAACGCCCAGAAGTCGAGCTTGTCGTTGCGGTACAGGGGCGCCTCGTCGCGCATGCGCCGCCAGATCTCGTAGGGGTTGGCGTCGATCTCGGTGTCGTACGGGTCCCAGTACAGATCGGGCACGGCGCCTCCCTCAAACGGCGGTTCAAACCATTATGCGTGACGTTCGCGATGGCGGAGGGCGGGGATCACCGTCTCGCCCCAGTGGCGGATCGTCTCCAGGCACACCGCCTGCGGCACGGTACCCATCTGGACGAGGCACATGATCTCGTCGGCCCCCGCCTCGATGAGCCGGCTGGCGTGGGCGATGGCCGCCTCCGCGTCGCCGTAGGCCTGGTCGGTGGCGTAGGTCGCCGCCGCCTGGGGCCCGACCGGGATCGCTGCCTCGTGCAGGTAGGCGATGTAGTGATCGCGCGCCCGGGTGATGGCCTCGACCTGGTCGACGTCGTCGGCCACCGGGTCGGTGTCGTCGGGCCGGACGAGCTCGGCGTCGTCGGGCCGGGGACCGCCCCCGTACCAGTGGCCGATGGCCTGGGCGAAGAACCGCTGGCCCCGGGCGCCGATCTGGACGGCGGCCTCCGCGTCGTCGAGGACGATCGTCGGGCACAGGGCCGACAGGTGCTTGTTGGTGATGGGCGAGACCGAGCGCTCGCCGGTGCGGGCGTCCCACGCCTCGTCGTAGGTCTTGCGGAGCAGCGCGATCTCCTCCGGCCCCGAGAACCCCATGACTAGCGCACCGACGCCGAGCTCGGCGGCGTGCGTGACCGTGTCGCGCTTGGTGCAGGCCAGGTACAGCGGCGGGTGCGGTCGCTGCGCCGGCCGGGGCAGCACGGGGTGGGGTTCGATCTGCAGCAGCCCGTCCCAGCTGAACTCGTCCTCTGTCCACATGTGCCCGATCATGCGGAGGGCCTCTTCCACCTGCGGCTTCGTGTCGTCGGGATCGACGCCCATGAGCGACATCTCCTGCAGCGTCGCCCCCCGCCCGCCGCCCAGGTCGAGCCGGCCGCCCGACAGGGCGTCGAGCATCGCCGCCCGTTCCGCCACCCGCACGGGGTGGTTGTAGCCGAACGGCATGCAGACGACGCCGTGCCCGATGCGGATCGTCGACGTCCGGGCCGCGACCCACGTGAGGAAGATCTCGGGCGCGCTCATGTGGGCGTACCACGTGAGCGCGTGGTGCTCGACGGCCCAGACCCGGTCGAAGCCGGCGGCCTCGGCGGCGACGGCCTGCTCGACGCAGTCGCGCAGCACCTGGTGCTCGCGCTCGACGGTCGGGCGGGCCAGCTGGGCCTCGAAGATCAGCGAGAACTGCACCTCTCGTCGTCCCCTCCCGGCGAGCCGGCGCTCGCCGTCGGCGTCGACGTATATGGTATACGAGTTACGCCGCCTGCAATGGTGCGTCTCAGCGGTCCGAACGTAGACTCATTCCGCTGGGTAGGAACTAGACGCCCTGACGACCAGGGGAGGGGTTTGTGAGCGAGTTGAAGGTCGGTGCCCGGCTGCGGAGCCAGGTGTGTGAGACCGAGGTGATCGTCGTCCGCCTCGGCGACGAGCCCGTCGAGCTGACCTGCGGCGGCCATCCGATGCTCGGCCTCGGCGACGAGCCCACCCCCGGGCTCGCACCCGCCGACGGCCTCGACGGCGGCAGCCTGCTGGGCAAGCGGTACACCGCGCCCGAGACCGCCATCGAGCTGCTGGTGACCAAGGCCGGCAAGGGAACCCTGGCCAACGGCGCCGAGCCCCTCGTCCTCAAGGAAGCCAAGCCCCTCCCGTCCAGCGACTGAGCGACTGACGGCTACCCGCCGGCCAGCGTCTCGCCGATCACGCCCTCGGCCCGCAGCCGGTCGCGCTCGGCGGGGGAGACGCCCAGCTCGGCGAGGATCTCGTCGTTGTGCTGGCCGAGGGTGGGCGACGCGCTGCGCAGCCATCGGTCGACCCGCGACAGGCGGAACGGCAGGCCGGGGATCTCGCTGCGCCCCGTGACGGGGTGGTCCTCGGGCTCGAACAGGCGACGGTGGCGGAGCTGCGGGTTGCGGACGATCTCGCGGCTCGGCACGACCACCTCGGCCGGGACACCGGCGCCCACGAGGGCGGCGACGACGTCCTCCGCCGGTTGGCCGCCCGTCCACCGGGACAGCTCGGCGTCGATGCGATCGTGCGCGGCGCGCCGCCCGTCCGCGTCGTCGAGCTTGTCGTCCCGGGCCCACGACGGATCGCCGAGCAGGCCGCGCAGCGCCCGCCACTGCTCGTCGCTGGCGACGGCGATGGCGACCCAGGACTCGGGCCGGTCGTCGTCGTCCTGCCGGCAGGGGTAGAGGCCCTGCGGGGCGGCGACCGGCCCCCGGTTGCCCTGGCGGGTGAGGACCGTGCCGGCGGCCGAGTGCTCGATCACCTGCTCGGCAGCGATGTTCAGCGCCGCCTCGACCATCGGGACCTCGACGAACTGGCCCCGGCCCGTGCGGTCGCGCTCGTCGAATGCCACCAGGGCGGCGATCACCGCGTGCATGCCGGCGACCGGGTCGCACGCCCCCCGGACCAGCGTGGGCGGCCCGTCGGGGTAGCCGGTGAGCCAGGCCATGCCGGTGATCGACTCCATGGTCTGGGCGAAGCCGGTGCGGTCGCGCCACGGGCCGTCGAGGCCGAACGCCGGCATGCGGACCATGACCAGCCCGGGGTTCAGCGCCGACAGGCGCTCCCAGCCCAGGCCGAAGTTGTCCATCACCCGGGGCGTGTAGTTCTCGACCGCCATGTCGGCGGTCGCGACGAGCCGCTCGAACAGCCGCAGCCCCTCGGGCGACGTGAGGTCGAGCGTGAGTCCCCGCTTGTTCGTGTTGACGCCGTGGAACAGCGCACCCCACTCCCACCAGCGCTCGGCGGACGGCGGCTTCGTGCCGGTGAACCGCATGAGGTCGGGCCGGTGCGCCGACTCGACCTTGATGACGTCCGCGCCGAGGCAGGCGAGCGCATGGGTCATCGACGGGCCGGCCCACCAGGCGGTGCAGTCGAGCACCCGCAGCCCGGCGAGCGGCAGGTCGGGGTCGTCGCCGCCGGGCGCGGCCGGGGCCTCGGCGGTCGCCTCGCGTCCCGGCTCGATGCGGTAGGGGACCCGCGGCTCGATGTGCCCCCCCGAGCGCCCGGGGCGGAACACGCCCCGCTCGACGAAGTGCTCGAAGCTCGGGACCGTCTCGCCGTTCAGCACCGGGGCGCTCGGGATGCGGAACAGCGCCGCCTCGGACAGGACCTCGTCGGACGACCGCTTGGTCGTGTACTCGTGCACGTAGGACAGGAACTCGTCGCGCCGGGCGAACCGCTTCGGCATGACGGCGAGCTCGCGGTCCTCGGCCAGGTCGGGCCGGCCGATGAGCACGAGGAAGTCGCTGAACTGCTGGGCGCTGTTGGTGGTGAAGACGACGTAGCCGTCGGACGTCGGCTCGATGGAGGGAACCTCGACCACCCACGGCCGGCGGGGGAGGTCGGGCCACCCCTGGAAGTCGGCGAAGACCGACGGGAACGTCACCATCGTCGCCGCCATCACGTCGAGCATCGCCACGTCGACGTGCTCGCCCCGGCCGTGCCGGCGG
>JBKPAS010000058.1:0-10477 GCA_046744265.1 Actinomycetota bacterium | reverse complement strand
TCCAGTGGCCGGACAGGGCTGCCGGCGTGTCCTCCTCGCGCCAGGTCCGGTCGGGTAGCCGCAGCTCGAGCGCCATGCCTTGGGCGTCGCCCCCGGCCCACAGCGCCCAGGTTCCACTCGGGAGCTGGTCGGTGGCCACCTGGTGGAGGACCGGGCCCGGCGGCTGCGTGGTCGTCGTGGTGGTGGTGGTCGTCGTCGTCGAGGTGGACGACGGCTGCGTCGTCGTCGTGGTCGTCCCGGTGCCCGACGGCGACGGGGTCGAGCTCGGTTGGGTGGTCGTCGTCGTGGTCCCCGTCGAGGGCGTTCGGCTGCCCGACGGCGAAGAGGTCGAGGAGGTCGAGGACGACGACGTCGGGCTGCGCGTGCCCGAGCCGCCCAGCGACGCCGTCGGGCCGGGGTTGGCCGGCGGCAGCATCGGCGTGGCGACGAGCGCCGGGCGGGTCCGGGCCGGACCGACGCTCGGCAGCGGACCGTTCAGACCCCGCTCGTAGGCCGAGGCCAGCGCCAGCACGGTCGCGGCGTACACCTCGGAGTGGTTGTAGCGGAGCACCGCCGCCTTCCGGGCTGCGGGATCGCGCAGGTCGACGTTGCCGGCGCACAGGTAGACGGCGGCGGCGAGGCTGGCGTCGTAGATGTTGTCGGGGTCGGAGCGGCCGTCGTCGTTCCCGTCGGCCGCCACCCGCCGCCACGACGAGGGGATGAACTGCATCGGCCCGACCGCCCGGTCGTACACCCGGTCGCCGTCCATGCTCCCGCCGTCGGTGTCGTGGATGAGGGCGACGTCGCCGCGGCCGTCGAGGCGCGGCCCCCGGATCGGCCGGGTCGAGCGGCCATCCTCGAGGAGCTGCGCTCCGCCGAACCGGCCGTGGTTCGACTCGACGCGACCGATGGCCGCCAGCAGCGACCACCGGATGCCGCAGGACGGGTCGACGAGGGCCATGGTCCGCTCGGCCTTGACGTAGGCCCGCATGGCTACGGCCGGGATGCCGCTGCCGCCCAAGTCGCTCACCAGCCGGGCGGTGGCGACGGTGGCCAGGCGGCCCCGGGTGGTCATGGTCAACCCCAGCTGGGTGCCGCCGGTCGCGCCGTCGACCAGGTCGCTCGCGTCGGTCTCGTCCGGCCACCAGGCCGCCGTCGGGTGGCGGTCGGGCACCGGCCGCTCGTTGATGCGGGCGACCGCAGTCGACCCGGCGGGGACCGCCGCGACCAGCGCGGCGATGAGGGCGATGGGAAGCCGTCGGCCCAGCCTCCACCGCCTCCACACGCGTCGCATCAGCTGGATGCCCTCCCCAGTGGCAAGCGCAAACGGACTCCGGTCACTCCGCCGAACCTCCGACGCTTCATTCCCGTCACATCGACCTTACGCGCTGCGACCCGGGGCCGACACCGCGCGCGGGCTGAAGTCGCGATGGCCACCGGGTTGCCCCGTGGTGTCGCCTCGGTGCCCTGTCCGGACATGCAACGCCACGGCCAGATCGTCACCATCCCTCCGAGTGCGGCGGCCGAATCTTCGACGAGCTGGGGAGTTCGTCCTGTTGAGCGACAACAGGGTCGAAGACGGTCAGCCTGCCGAATGGGAAAGGCTGGCTCGCTGACGAGCATCAGCTCGATCAGGATTTCGTCGACGAGGACGTCATTGCCGCCGTCGGTGGTCATCGCTCCAGCCGCTGACCCTCACCGGTCGGGTGATGCGGCGGATGTCGACGCGGGTGGGGCCCGAGCCGAATGTCGCGACCACGGTCGAGTGGCGCACCGCCGCCGCGGCCTGGGGGTGGCCGGCCGGGAAGGCGCGGAGCGTCTCGGTGACCATGACGAGGTCGTGGTCCTGCCGCGGGGCGGTGTCGAGGGCGGCGTAGCCCGTGACCTGACCGGGGTCGGCGCCGGCCTCGAGCAGGTCGACCGAGATCGCGTCGTCGACGATCACGCGCTCGTCGGCGGGGACGGTCTCGGCGATCCACCGGGTCGCGGCCCGCAGCGGGCCGTCGTCGCCGGCGGTCAGCAGTGCCCGTGCATCCCCGGACCAGGCGACGACGGCGATGGTCGCCACCACAAGGCCTATACCGGCGAGCACCCGTCCGCCGCCGGGCCAGGACCAGGCGTGGGCGGCGTGGCCGCCGGCCAGCAGGGCGCCCAGCGGCAGCAGCAGGACGACCAGCGACGGCGGCACGTACCCGGGCCGCACCACGACCGCGGCGACCGTCAGGAACCCGACGGCGGCCGGCGCCAGCCGGGGGATCGCCACCAGCGCCACCGGCGCCGCCACCAGCGCCAGCAGCGGCCCGACCGGGTCGAGGCCCATCCAGAGCGACACGGTGTGGCGGGTGACCGACCCGGCGTCCAGGACGCTGCCCGTTGCCGGCCGCCCGAAGACCTGGTGCCATGCCCCTTCGACCAGGCTCGGGTGCCCGCCGGGCCGGCACCAGCTCGCCCCGGGCCGCCGCTACGACGACGAACGCCCCGCACACCGCGAAGAACGCCGCCCCCGCAGCCGACAGTACGGCCCGCCGCCTGGCCGGCGGCGTGACGCGCCACAGCTGCAGCGCGAGCGCCGGCGCCAGCAACAGGGTGGCCTCGCTCGTGAGGACCGCTCGATCGGGAGCGACTCCAGCCGGTAGCGCCAGCCCGGCGCCACCGTTTCCCCAACGACGGCCATGAGCCGAGCACGGTGCGCCTCGTCGCACAGCGCGGTCAAGTCGCCACTCTATGTGGCGCCACCCCACCGAACCCGCAAGAGACAGACGCCGTGACCCGCAACGAGCCGGCGGTACACAAGGGCGCCCGGCCCTACCCTGTCTGCGATGTGTGGCCACGACGACGACCGGCGCCCGCGGGACGGCTGGTCCGACCCCGGTGGCGGCCGATGAGCCGCGCCGCCGCCGCGGGCCGGGTCGAGCTGCGCTTCGGCCGCTACACGGTCGGCGTCGGCAATGCGGCCAAGGTCCTGTTCCCGGGTGACGGCATAACCAAGCTCGACGTGATCGAGCACTACCGCCGGGTCGCCCCGATGATGATCGCCCACGCGGGCGGCCGGCCGGTCACGCTCCAGCGGTTCCCCGACGGCATCGGGGCCGGCGGCTTCTTCCAGAAGCAGGCGTCGGGCCACTTCCCCGATTGGATCGAGCGCGTCACCGTCTCGAAGTCCGGCGGCAAGGTCGACCACGTGGTCATCCACCGGGCGGCCGACCTCGTGTACCTCGCCGACCAGGGGATGATCACGCTGCACGTCACCCTGGCCCCCGCCGACCACGTCGACCGCCCCGACCGCATGGTGTTCGACCTCGACCCGTCGGTCGACGACTTCGAGGCCGTGCGCGACGGCGCCCGCATCCTGCGGGAACTGCTCGACGAGCTCGGCCTCGTCCCCTACCTCATGGCCACCGGGTCGCGGGGCCTGCACGTCGTCACCCCGATCGCCGGCACCGAGACGTTCGACGAGGTGGCGCCGCTCGCCGAGGGCATCGCCCGGGCGGTCGTGGCCCGCAAGCCCGATCACTACACCGTCGAGCCCCACAAGGCCCAGCGGCGGAACCGGGTCTACGTCGACTGGCACCGCAACCACTACGCCCAGACCGCGGTGGCGCCCTGGTCGGTGCGGCCCAAGCCCGGGGCGCCGGTGGCTGTGCCGCTCGCCTGGGACGAGCTCGACGACCCCCGGCTGACCAGCCGCCGCTACACGATCGGCGACGGCGCCCGCCTGGTCGGCGAGCGCCCGGACCCGTGGGCCGGCATGGCGCGCCACGCCCGGTCCACCGATCGGGCCCGGCGCCGGCTCGGCCGCGCACTCGGCTGAATAGTCGCTTCGTCCTGGCCCGGATTCCGCCGTTCCCCACCGGGGTGAACTTGTGTAACCGAGTTGCTGTGCTACAACCGTGACTGTTCCTTTGACGGAGCGAGGGGCTGCGGCTTACGGGAACGTAGGCGGAACGATTTCGCGGCAGTCGGGGCGAGCTCATCGATGGTGCGCGACCCGGCGGCACTGCAGGAGGTGGCGGAGAGATGCGACGTGCCGTGTCCGTTTTCGTCCTGGTGGCTGCGGCCACCCTCACCCCGGCGGGGGTGATGCTGGCCGGTAGCGCCCCAGCGGGTGCCGTGCCCAACGCGCCCAGCGCCTCCGCCACCGCGTCCGGCCCCCGCATCCAGGCCGACTTCAACGGCGACGGCGCCGACGACGTGGCCGTCGGCGTCCCGTTCGAGGCGGTGGGCACGGTCCAGCAGGCCGGTGCCGTCAACGTCCTCTATGGCGGCCAGCCAAAGCTCGCGGGCGCCGGCAGCCAGTTCCTCACGCAGGACACACCAGGTGTCGGCAGCAGCGCCGAGGAGGCCGACGACTTCGGCGGGGCCGTCGCGGTCGGCGACTTCGACGGCGACGGCATCGACGACCTGGCGGTCGGCGCGCCGGGCGAGACGGTCGGCACCGTCGGGGCCGCGGGGGCGGTGAACGTGATCTACGGCTCAGCCACGGTGCTGAACGCCGGCCGGCCCAGCCAGCTGTTCACGCAGGACAACCTCGGCGTCGGGCGAGGTGTGTCCGAGCTCGACTTCTTCGGCGGCGCGCTCTCGGCCGGTGACCTCGACGGCGACGGCGTTGACGACCTGGTCATCGGCGCCCCCAACGCGGACGTGGGCGGCGACGACGTCGCCGGCCTGGTTGACGTCGTGTACGGGTCGCCGACCGGCCTGCAGCTTGGCCGGCCGAGCCAACTGTTCTCGCAGGACAGCCCCGGTGTCGGCAGCGACGCCGAGTTCGCCGACTTCTTCGCCAACGCCCTGGCGGTCGGCGATGTCAACGGCGACGGCATCGCGGACCTCGCGGTCGGCGTGCCGGGCGAGTCGGTCGGCACGGTCGAGGGTGCGGGTGCGATCAACGTCCTGTTCGGCACGTCCGGCGGCCTCACCGGCGCCGGCCAGCTGTTCCACCAGGGCAGCACGGGGGTCGGCAGCGACCCCGAGGAGGGCGACGGGTTCGGGTTCGCGCTCGACACCGGCGACTTCGACGGCAGCGGCCAAGCCGACCTGGCCGTCGGCGCGCCCGGCGTAACGGTCGGCTCGCTCATCGCGGCGGGCGCGGTCAACGTCCTGTACGGCGGGGCCACCGGGCTCACCGGCAGCGGCAGCCAGCTGTTCCACCAGGGCAGCACAGGCGTCGGCAGCGACCCCGAGGAGATCGACGAGTTCGGCTTCTCGGTGGCGGCGGGCGACTTCGACAACAACGGCAGCGACGACCTGGCGGTCGGCGTGCCGCTCGAGTCGGTGGGCACGGTCGACGGCGCCGGCGCCGTCAACGTCCTCTACGGCGGCCAGCCCCGCCTGGCCGGGTCGGGCAGCCAGCTGTTCCACCAGGGCAGCACGGGCGTGGGCAGCGATCCCGAGATCGGCGACGCCTTCGCCTTCGCCCTCACGGTCGGCGACTTCGACGGGAACGGTCCCGACGACCTCGTCGTCGGCGTCCCCGGCGAGAGCGTGGGCTCGATCGACTTCGCCGGGGCGGTCAACGTGCTGTACGGCGGCCAGCCGCGCCTGGCCGGGGCGGGCAGCCAGCTGTTCCACCAGGGCACGATCGGTATCGGCAGTAATCCCGAGTTCGACGACGAGTTCGGCTTCGCCCTCGGCGCCCCCGGGTCCGAGAACGCCGGCGCCTCGGCGGGCTCGGCCGGCTCCGCGTCGGCCGCGAGCGTGCCTCAGCCGCCGATCCCGGTCCCCGTGCCCGGGCACTGAGCCGGCGGCCAGAGCCCACGAGCGAGCCACCGAGCGAGCCACACGAGAGGAGGTCGTTCCGGGCGCCACGGCGTGCGGTGCCAAACTGCGGGGCGTGAAGTACGTGATCTGCGTCCCGGACGGGTGCGCCGACGAGCCCATCGACGAGCTCGGCGGCCGCACCCCGCTCGAGGCGGCGTCGATGCCGACGCTGGCCCGCCTGGCGGCGCGGGGCACGGTGGGGCGGGCGGCGGTCATACCGCCCCGCATGGCGCCGGGCAGCGACGTGGGGAACATGTCGATCCTGGGCTACGACCCGGCCCGCTACCACACGGGCCGGGCGCCCATCGAGGCGGCCGCGCTCGGCCTGCGCCTGCGACCCGACCAGGTCGCCTACCGCTGCAACCTGGTGACCGTCGGGTCCGACGGCACGATGGTCGACTTCGCCGGCGGGCACCCGTCGTCCGAGGACGCCGCCGAGGTGATCCGGGCGCTCGACGCCAAGCTCGGCGCCGGGGCCGGCGCCGAGGTGGCCTTCCACCCGGGCGTCCAGTACCGCCACGTCGTCGTCGCGCCCGAGTCGTGGGGCGACGCCCAGTGCACCCCGCCCCACGACCTCACCGGCAAGCCGGCCATGCTGCCCCGGGGCCCGGCCGCCCCCCGGCTCATCGAGCTGATGGACGCCAGCCGCGAGATCGTCGCCGCCTCGGGCCTGGCCGCCAACCAGGTCTGGCTATGGGGGCAGGGCCACCAGCCGCAGCTGCCGTCGTTCTCCCAGGCAACCGGCAAGCGGGGCGCGCTCGTGACCGCCGTCGACCTGATCCGGGGCCTCGGCGTGCTGACCGGCATCGAGATCGTCGAGGTGCCGGGCGCCACGGGCTGGTACGACACCGACTACGAGGGCAAGCGCGACGCCGCGCTGCGGACGCTGGCCGGCGGTGCGGACGTGTTCCTGCTGCACGTCGAGGCGACCGACGAGGCCGGCCACGCCGGCGACCTCGGCGAGAAGATCCGGGCTCTCGAGGCGTGGGACAGTCGCATCCTCGACGGGCTGGTGGCTGGCCTCGACGAGATGGGCCCGTGGCGCATGCTGCTGCTGCCCGACCACCCGACGCCGATCGCCCTGCGCACGCACACGACCGACTCGGTGCCGTACCTGCTCGTCGACAGCGAGCGGGACGGGCCCGGCGGGGTCTACTCCGAGGCCGATACGGCCGGCAGCGCGCCCGTTCCCGGCCACGAGCTGCGGGACGCGCTGCTGTCCCGCTGACCTGCGGCGGGCCTCCCACGGACCGTGCGGGCATGTTTATGTAGCGGTGGTTGTCGCGCTACAGTCTGAGTCGTTCGGCCGGGGGGCACCGCGCAACGAAGAGCGGGCCGTACCGTGAGGGCGCCGATCCTTTGAAGCGCAGCGGATCTCCAAACCCGGCCTCGATCGACCCCCTGTACGCCCGACGCGTCTGGCCGTCTGCCCATCTGTGGCCAGCCGCCGGGTCTCCCCAGAAGTGAGGTGACAGCCCCGATGAGCGTGGACTCCACCACCCTCGAACGGTCGGCTCTCGAGCGCAAAGACCGCGAGGAGCTCACGACCATCGCCCAGGCGCTCGGCGCCAAGCCGCCGTCGCGCGCCCGCAAGGCCGAGATCGTGCAGCTGATCCTGGAGCTCACCGGGGTTGCCGACAAGTCCGGCAAGTCCGAGACGTCCGAGAAACCCGAGCAGGCCGAGGGGACGGACGCGGGCGAGGGCAACGGGGCGGCGAGCGAGGCCCGGCCGGCCGGCCAGGCCGGCGAGGCCGGAGAGGAGCCGACAGTGGACCAGACCAACGGCACCGACGGTCCCGAGGGTGGCGCGGCGGCGTCGAGCGAGCCGGCGACGGCCGAGCCGCCAGCGGCGTCCGAGCCCCCGGCCGAGTGGGAGCTTGCGCTGTCGTCCGACGACACGTCGTCGGCGGCGTCGAGCGGTTCGACGGGCTCGCCGGGCGAGGCGCCCCGCACGTCGGACGCGTCGTCCACCCCCGCCGAGTCCAACGGCGGCCACGCCAATGCCGACGCCGACACCGACGCTGCTGCCGGGCCGAAGGCGCCCGCCTCCGGCCAGGACGACGGCCGTCCCGCCCCACAGGGCCGCGCCGACCGCCCCGACCAGGCGCAGCCGGGCCAGCAGGAGAACCAGCGCAAGGGCGACCAGGGCCAGGGCGGGCCCAAGGGCCAGGCGGTCGACCCCAACGAGCCGGGCAACCGCCGGCGCCGGCGCCGCGGCCGCCGGGGCGGCGGCGACCAGCCTGCCAACCAGGTCGAGGAGTTCACCGGCGAGCCCGTCGAGGTCGAGGGCCTGCTCGACCTGCGCGACGAGGGCTACGGGTTCCTGCGGGTCAAGGGATCCCTGCCGTCGAAGGACGACATCTACGTGTCGGTCAAGCAGGCCCGCCAGTTCGGGCTGCGCAAGGGCGACCACATCAAGGGCGCCAGCCGCCCGGCCCTGCGCAACGAGAAGAACCCGGCCCTGCTCCGCATCGACCAGGTCAACGGCCACGACCCCGAGCAGGCCCGCAAGCGCCGCAAGTTCGAGGACCTGACGCCGCTGTTCCCCGACGAGAAGCTCCACCTCGAGACCAGCGAAGACCCGGCGAACATGACCGCGCGGATCGTCGACATCATCTCGCCGATCGGCAAGGGCCAGCGCGGCCTGATCGTGTCGCCGCCGAAGGCCGGCAAGACGACGATCATGAAGCAGATCGCCCGGTCGATCGAGGCCAACAACCCCGAGGTCAAGCTCATCGTGCTGCTCGTCGACGAGCGGCCCGAAGAGGTCACCGACATGCGGCGGTGGCTGCGCAACGAGTCGAGCGAGGTGGTGGCCTCGACGTTCGACCGCCCGGCCGACGAGCACGCCCAGGTGTCCGAGCTCACCATCGAGCGGGCCAAGCGCCTGGTCGAAGAGGGGCGCGACGTCTGCATCATCCTCGACGGCATCACCCGCCTGGCCCGGGCCTACAACCTGGCGGCCCCGGCCACCGGCCGCATCATGTCGGGCGGCGTCGACTCGGGCGCCCTGTACCCGCCCAAGCGTTTCTTCGGGGCGGCCCGCAACATCGAGGAGGGCGGCTCGCTCACCATCCTGGCCACGGCGCTCATCGAGACCGGCTCGAAGATGGACGAGGTCATCTTCGAGGAGTTCAAGGGCACCGGCAACATGGAGCTGCGGCTCGACCGGCGCCTGGCCGAGCGCCGCATCTACCCGGCGATCGACGTCGACGCCAGCTCGACCCGCCACGAGGAGCTGCTGTTCCCCCGCCAGCAGCTCAACCTGGTCTGGGCGCTGCGGCGGGTGCTGTCGGGCCTGTCGTCGTCCGACGGGGGCAACGCCGCCTCGCTCGATCTGCTGATGGACCGGATGAAGACGTTCCGCACCAACGACGAGTTCCTCGCCGAGGTGGCCAAGAACCGTCTCGCGGCTGGCTAGCCGCGCTCGATGCGGTGACCGGCGGCGACGCTGCCATCGTCGCCGCGGCCTGCTTCGCCGCCGGCGCGCTGAACGCGGTCGCCGGCGGCGGCTCGCTCGTGTCGTTCCCGGCGCTCGTGAGCACCGGGCTGTCGGCGCTGACCGCCAACGTGTCCAACACGCTGGCGCTGTGGCCCGGATACCTCGGGGGCGCCGCCTCGCTCGCCCGCGAGGCGCGGCGCCATCGCGACCTGCTCGTCCTGCTCGTCCCGGCCGCCGTGGCGGGCGCGGCGCTGGGCGCGACGGCGCTGCTGATCGCGGACGCCAGCGTGTTCGACGCGATCGCCCCGTTCCTCGTGCTGCTGGCGGCCGCACTGCTGGCGGTGCCCGCCCGGTGGCTGACCCGCCTGCGCCGGGAGGACGGGCGCCCCCGCCGGCGGCCGGCGACCGCCGGCGCCGTGGCCGGCGGTGTGTACGGCGCCTACTTCGGCGGGGCCCTGGGCGTGATCTTCCTCGCCATGCTCAACGCGTTCGTCGGCGGCGACCTGCGCCGGCTCAACGCCGTCAAGAACGTCCTGTCGCTGGTGATCAACACGGTGGCGCTGGTGGCGTTCGTCGGGTTCGCCCCGGTGGACTGGCCGACCGTCGCGGTCGGCGCCCCCGCCAGCCTCGCCGGGGGCCTGGCCGGCGGCCTGGGGTCGCGGCACGTCGACCCGGTATGGCTACGGCGGGGCGTGATCGCCTACGCCACCGCGGCGGGAATCATCATGCTCGTCACGTGAGTCGACCGAGGTTGGAGGGGGCAGCTGTACCCCCTAGGCTTGCGTGGCTCTTCCCCACAGCAACGGAGATCGCGCCATGAAGGCTGGCATTCATCCCGACTATGTGGTGGCCACCGTGCGCTGCTCGTGTGGCAACACGTTCACGACCCGGTCGACCAAGGGCGACCTGCGCGTCGAGCTGTGCAGCGAGTGCCACCCCTTCTACACCGGCAAGCAGAAGCTGGTCGACACCGGCGGCCGCATCGACCGGTTCGAGCGCCGGTACGGCAAGCGCAAGAAGTAGCGGCGGGCTTTGACGTAGGTGCGCGAGCCTGCGGCGGCCTCGGCGGTTGAGCGGCGGGCCGCGCTCAACGCCGCCAAGCTGGCTGCCCTGGTGGCGGCCCGGTGGGGTCCCGGCGAGCGCCGGTCCCACAGGTTCGGCAGCGGCGCGGCCCTGACCGGCGCGGGGCCCGACGGCGCGCCGGTCGCATGGTTCATGCCCTCCGATTCGGCCGTGCGCTCGCTCGGCCCGGCCCTGCTCTGGGCCGAGCGCCAAGGCGCGGCGGCCGTCAACCTGGTC
>JBKPAS010000091.1:0-6454 GCA_046744265.1 Actinomycetota bacterium | reverse complement strand
CCTGAGCGACGAGCGGCGTGAACCGTCGGCCGTCAGGCGGCGGACGTTGCGGTCAGGATCGGCCGAAGGGGGGCGCGCCGGCGGTGAGGCCGCCGTCGACGACGAGGGTGGTGCCGGTGACGAAGGCGGCGGCCTCCGACGACAGCCAGACCACCGCGTCGGCGACCTCGTCCGGCTGGCCGACGCGGCCGACCGGCAGCCGGGATGCGGCCGCCCCCTGGGCGCCGGCGCCGGCCCGGGCCAGGTTGTCGGTGAGGATCGGTCCGGGTGCGATGGCGTTCACCCGCACGCCCTGCCCGGCGTAGTCGAGCGCCGCCACCCGGGTCAGCCCCTCGAGTCCGTGCTTGGCGGTCACGTAGGCGGCGAGCCCGCCGACGGCGTCGATGCCGGCCGTCGATGACATGTTGACGATCGAACCGCCGCCTGAGGCGACCATCGCCGGGATCTCGTGCTTCATCGCCACGAACACGCCCCGCAGCGAGACGGCGAGGGCGCTGTCGAAGGCCTCGACCGGGACCTCCGCCAGGGGCGTCGGCCCGTGGCCACCGCCGGCGGCGTTGTTGCAGGCCACGTCGAGGCGGCCGAAGGCGTCGACGGTCCGGGAGACCAGCCGGGCGACGGCGTCGGCGTCGGCGACGTCGGTCGGAACGGCGAGGGCCTGCCCGCCGCCCTTCACCAGCTCGGCGGCGAGGCGGTCGAGCGCATCGGCGTCGCGGGCGGCCAGCACCACGGCCGCCCCGGCCTGCGCGTAGGCCCGGGCGACGGCGGCACCGATGCCCCGGCTAGCGCCTGTGACCAGGGCGACCTTGCCGTCGAGCGACGTGTTCACGGTCATCGTCCATCTCCGTTCTCGGTTCGCAGCGAGCGGGTGCACCGATCATCCTCCGCCCGACACGCCGGGTCGTCGCACGCCCGGCGGCACCTGCGCTACGACCCGGGCGGTACCGACGCCGGGCGGGCTACCCCGCCCGCGGTACCAACGACCCGTTCAGGGCGCCGATGTGGTGGCGCCGACGGGCGGGGCGTCGATGGGCAGGTCGAGCGTGAAGGCGGCGCCGCCGTCCGGGGCGTTGGCCACGGTCGCGGTCCCGCCGTGCTCGGCGGCGATCCCGGCCACGATCGACAACCCGAGCCCGGCCCCCGCCCCCGACCGGGCAGTGTCCGACCGCCAGAACCGGTCGAAGGCGTGGGCGAGCGCCTCCTCGTCGAGCCCGCCGCCGTGGTCTCGCACGGTCACGGACGCCCTCCCGTCGACCAGCCGGGCCCCGACCTCGACCGCCGTGCCGGGCGGCGTGTGCCGCAGCGCGTTGGTCACGAGGTTGCCGATGGCCTGGCGCAGGTGGTTCTCGTCGCCGAGCGCGACGACCGGCTCGGGGGCGTCGAGCGTCACCGGGCGCCCGGGGTCGGCGGCGACGGCGTCGCTGCAGGCGTCCGCCGCCAGCACGGCCAGATCCACCGGCCCGTGCGAGGCCGGACGCGTCTCGTCGAGCCGGGCCAGCAGCAGCAGGTCGTAGACGAGGCGGCGCATGCGCGTCGACTCCTCCTCGATCCGCCGCATCATCGTGGCCTGGTCGAGCCGCCCGTTCCCAGGCGCCGCCGCACCCTGACCCGACGAGCCCAACCGGAACAGCTCGGCGAACCCCTGGATCGACGTCAACGGCGTCCGCAGCTCGTGCGACGCGTCGGCCAGGAACTGGCGTAGCCGCGCCTCGCTGGCCTCCCCCTGCCGGAACGCGGTCTCGAGGTCGTCGAGCATCGTGTTGATGGCCAGGCCGAGCTGGCCGACTCCGAGCGGCCGTCGGCCGGCGCGACGCGGGCCGCCAGGTCGTCGGCGGCCACGCCGCCGGCGGTGATGGTCCCGGCGACGGACGCCATGCGTTCGAGCGGGCGCAGCCCCCGCCGCAGCACCAGCCACGAGCCGGCGCCGAGCAGCGCGAGCAGCGCCACCGCCGCCGACGCCTCGATGAGCACCAGCCGGTCGAGCGAGGCCCGCACGTCGTTCATGGGGACGGCCACGACGATCGTGCGGTCACCGAACCGGGGGTCGGCGGTGACCAGCACCCGCCACCTCGTGCTGCCGTCGACCGACCCGGTGTTGAACAGCCGCTCGCCGGCCACACCCTCGGGCGTCCCAGACGGGAGCGCCACGTCGTCGGGCAGGTCGGGCGTGTCGCTCCCGGTGGTAACCGGCGTGGCGGCGAGGACCGTGCCGTCGGACTGGACCAGCTCGCCGTAGGTCCCGATCGGCAGGTGGGGTTGCGGCTCGCCCCGCCCCGGACCCGGCAGGCCGGCGTCGTCCAAATCGCCCACACCCCCACCTGCCTGCGTCACCAGGTACCGCGTCACCTCGGGCGCCGAAGCCCGGATCTCGTCGTCCAGCCGGTCGTACTGCGAGCGCGAGTAGAGCCCGTACGTCGTGATCCCGAACACCGCCAGGCCCACCGTCACGAGCCCGACGAGGGCGATGACCATCCGCAGCCGCAGCGTCACGGGTCGCCGGCCCTGGTGGAGGCGGTCAAGGGATCGTCTGCCATCCCCCGAATGATCCCCCACCGGCCCGGCGGAACAGCACCTTGTCGAGCAGCACGAAGTGCAGGACCCACAGCGTGCCGAACGCCATCAGGTTCGCCGACGTCACGGCGAGCGTCCGGGGACCGGTCCCGAGCCCGGCGCTGGTGGCCCAGTGCGCCGTCGCCGCCACCGCCAACGTCGACAGCCCGAGGCCGGCGAACGACAGGGCGCAGAACGGCCCCACCTCCCGCACCAGCGACCGCCGGCCGCGCCTCGCCCACACCCAGCGGCGGTTGAGCTCGAACGACGGGACGATGCCCGCCGAGGTGGCGATCACATTGGCCCACCCGGCGGCCACGGTCGAGGTCGCCACCAGGAGCGCCAGGACGGTGAGGCTGATCGTGGTCGACACGGCCGAGACGATGGCGTAGCGGGCCATCTGCCGCACCCGGTCCCAGCTGAGCGTGCGCCCGACCGGCGGGACGCCGGCCGGCCGGAACACCCACTGCCGCAGCAGCACGAACCGCCCGAGCGTGGCAGTGGCGTTGGCGGCGGTGACCGCCACGAGCTGCACGGGTCGGTTGCCCTCGCCCGCGAGGCCCAGCACGCCCAGCGTCGCCAGCGTGGCGGCCAGGGGCAGGACGCTCAGGGCCAGGCCGGCCAGGTGATGGCGGACCAGCCCGGCCCGGCCCCGCAGCGCGAACGTGAGCCGCCGGTTGGCGGCCGTGTTGGCGACGCCGCACACCGCCATGGCGACGAACGCGGCCGGGCTGGCCCCCAGCGGCCCGGACAGCACCGCGAACAGCGCCCCGAACACGACCGTGCTCACCACGCCGATCGAGGCGAACCGGGCGAGCTGGCTGACCAGGTCGGGCTCGATGCGCCGGCGCAACGGCAGCGAATCGCCCGCGGCGCCCTCGGCAGCGCTCGGCGCCGCCGCCCGCCCCCGCACCAGCCGCCCGAGCATCCGCCACACGCCCTGGAGATCGGCCCGGGCCGTGCGGACGATGTCGACCCGCGAGTCGGGGTCGTCGATCCAGTCAACCGGCACCTCGTGGATCCGCAGCCCGTTGTGCTCGGCCAGCACCAGCAGCTCGGTGTCGAAGAACCAGGCCTCGTCCTCGACCATCGGGACGAGCGTCCGGGCCATGTCGGTCCGCACCGCCTTGAACCCGCACTGGGCGTCGGAGAACCCGCTGCGCAGCGTCGTGCGCAGCAGCAGGTTGTAGGTGCGGGAGATCAGCTCGCGCTTCGGCCCCCGTATCACCCGGGCGCCGGGGGCGAGCCGCGTCCCGATGGCGACGTCGCTGTGCCCCGACACGAGCGGCGCCACCAGCGGAAGCAGGGCGGCGAGGTCGGTGGACAGGTCGACGTCCATGTAGGCGACGACGGTGGCGTCGCTCGCCAGCCACGCCGCCCGCAGCGCCCGCCCCCGGCCCTTGCGGGCGAGGCGCATCGCCCGGACCCCGGACAGCTCGCCGGCCAGCCGGCAGGCGATGCCCCAGGTGCCGTCGGTGCTGGCGTTGTCGGCGATCGTGACCAGCCAAGTGAGCGGGAACCGCTCGCCGAGGAACTCGTGGACCCGGCGGATCGACGCCTCGAGGTCGTCCTCCTCGTTGTGGACCGGAACGACGATCTCGACGGTCGCCGGCCGCCGGGCGCCGACGACCAGGGCCTGTGGGGTCGAGGGGGTCGAGGGGAGGGACGGGGCGGGCGCGGAAGACCCCGTCGACGGCTCGGGGACGGCGGGCGCGACCTGCGACATGCCGCCAGCGTCCTGCCGGTAGCTGGGAACCGGCTGAACGGACCCTTGGAGTTCCCTCCAGACCACGGCGTTCCCGCCCAGGTCGGCGTCGCCGCGCTTTACCGTGTGGGCGTGTCCGAACCGCAGCGACCGACCGTGCTGGTCGTCGACGACGAGGAGCACATCACCGAGCTGCTCGCCATGGGCCTCGGCTACAACGGCTTCGAGGTCCAGCGGGCGGCGTCGGGGCGCGAGGCCCTGGCCGCCGTCGAGCGCCAGCGGCCCGACCTGGTCGTGCTCGACGTGATGATGCCCGACCTCGACGGGTTCACCGTGGCCCGGCGGCTGCGGCAGACCGAGGGGGCGGGCACCCGGGTGCCCATCATCTTCCTGACCGCCCGCGACGCCACGCAGGACAAGGTCGAGGGCCTGCGCCTCGGCACCGACGACTACGTCACCAAGCCGTTCAGCATCGAGGAGCTGATCGAGCGGGTGAAGGCCGTGCTCCGCCGCACGAGCGGGACGGGGCCCGGCGAGCGCAAGCTCAGCTACGCCGACCTCGAGCT
Source organism: Actinomycetota bacterium (assembly GCA_046744265.1). Classification (GTDB taxonomy): domain Bacteria; phylum Actinomycetota; class Acidimicrobiia; order Acidimicrobiales; family VFJN01; genus DATCLS01. The sequence goes on along the minus strand of JBKPAS010000091.1, from coordinate 1,633 downwards.
CGACGAGGACACGCGCGACGTGTGGCGGGCCGGGAAGCTGATCGAGCTCACGCCGACCGAGTACAAGCTGCTGCACTACCTGCTGGCGAACGCGCGGCGGGTGCTGACGCGCGACCAGATCCTCGAGAGCGTGTGGGACTACACGTTCGCCGGCAACGCCAGCGTCCTCGAGACCTACGTCAGCTACCTGCGGCAGAAGATCGACGCGTTCGACCCGCCGCTGATCCACACCGTGCGGGGGGTGGGGTACAGCCTGCGGCTCCCCGCCGCGCTGGGCGGGCAGGGCGGGTAATTGGCGGTGCGCCTCAGAGGATCCTGAGGGTCCTCTGAGGAACGGCCGGGATGATCCCCGGCCATGTCCACCTCCCCGACCGTGGTCGCGCCGCCGGTGGCGCCCGGGCCGCAGGCGCCCGCCGACCCCGCCGATGCCGACGCCGGCGTGTCGCCCCCGGCGGCGTCCTCGTCCTCCCCCTCGGGGCCATCTTCGCCGGTGTGGCGCCGGCGGCCGTCGCGCTCGGGGTGGATCACCGGCGGCATCGGGCTGCTCGCCCTCGTGCTCAACACGTGGAGCCTGTCCAGCCTCGGGAACGCCAACGCCTACTACACGGCCGCGGTCCGCAGCGCATCGGTGAGCTGGAAGGCGTTCCTGTTCGGCTCGCTCGACCCCGGCAACTTCATCACCGTCGACAAGCCGCCCGCCGCCTTGTGGATGCAGGCGCTGTCGGTGCGTGTGTTCGGCTTCTCGACGTGGAGCATGCTGCTGCCCGAGGCGCTGGCCGGCGTGGCATCGGTGCTGATCCTGCACCGTGTGGTGCGCCGGTGGGCCGGCGACTGGGCGGCTCATCTGGCGGCGCTGGCCCTCGCCCTCACGCCGGTGGGGGTGCTGATGTTCCGGTACAACCACCCGGACGCCCTGCTCACCCTGCTGTGCGTCGCCGCGGCCTGGGCCCTGTGGACCGCGATCGAGACCGGCCGGACCCGCTGGCTCGTCGTGTCCGCGGCGCTGATCGGCCTGGCGTTCGACACGAAGATGCTGCAGGCCTTCCTGGTGCTGCCGGCGTTCGCGCTCGTGTACCTGGTGGCCGGGCCGCCCAAGCTGGGGCGTCGGCTGGTCCAGCTGGCGATCGGCGGCGTCGCCCTGCTGGTGTCGGCCGGATGGTGGGTGGCACTCGTGACCCTCTGGCCGGCGTCGTCGCGGCCGTACATCGGCGGGACCGACGACAACTCCATCCTCGGGCTGATCTTTGGGTACAACGGTCTCGGGCGCGTCTTCGGCGGTGACGGGAACCCGGGCGGCTCGGCGAGCGGGTTCGGCGGCGGGGGCGCCGGCGGGCCCGGCGGCGGCATGTTCGCGGGCACCCCGGGGTGGCTGCGCCTGTTCAACGACCTCAACGGCGGGCAGATCGCCTGGCTGCTGCCGTTCGCCCTGGCGGGACTGGCGGCCGGGCTGTGGCTGACCCGGCGGGCGCCTCGCACCGACCGGGGCCGGGCCGGGTGGCTGCTGTGGGGCGGCTGGACGCTCACGTGCGCCGCCGTCTTCAGCCAGGCCGAGGGGATCTTCCATCCCTACTACACCGTGCAACTCGCTCCTGGTGTGGCCGCGCTGGTCGGGGCCGGCGGGCCGGCGCTGTGG
>JBKPAS010000006.1:0-11198 GCA_046744265.1 Actinomycetota bacterium | reverse complement strand
GGCAGGGGCAGCTCGGGCCGGCTGCGCACGAGCCGCAGCACCGTGTGCACGTGATGGCTCACGCCTCGGTGCCGCTCGCGGCGGTCGGCGCCCGACGCCCGGGCGCACAGCGCGGCCCGCCCGCCCAGCGCGGCCGCCGCGTCGAGGATCGAGGCCGCCTCGACCGCGGTCGTGCCCAGCGACGAGGCCGTGCCGACCACGCCCGGCCCCATGCCCGCGATCACCAGGTCGGCCTTGGCCACGTGGCGGGCCAGCGCCAGGGCCGAGGGCATCGACACGGCCTCGAGGTCGCCGCCGAACGCGTTGCCGGCCGTGATGACCACGTCGAGCACCTCGCGCTCGCGCAGCTCGTGCACGAGGTCGGACAGGGCCGCTGGCAGCGCCGCCCCGTCGGTCATGACGTAGGCGATGCGGGTGGCGGGCCGCAGGTGGCGGACCAGGGCGGCGACGACGCCGACCTGGCTGTGCAGCGAGCAGGCCACGACCGGCATGCCGTCGAGCGCCTCGGGCATCTCGGCGTGGTCTTCCTCGGCGGCGCCGGTGTCGGCCTGCAGGCTCGTGTACCGGAGCTTCATGATGTGGCCCGGACCTTGCCGGTCCCACGAGTCACGCGCCAGGTTCCAGTGCACGACGTGCCACCCGCCGGTGCCCAGGCCCAGGTCGACCGCCGTCGTGTTGACGACGACCCGGTCGCCCACCTCGACCGGACCGACCAGCTCGGTGAGGACGTAGGCGCGCCCGGCTTCCGTGTCGACGCGCTGGAGGCCCGGCCGCTCGGCCAGGATCTCGGTCACGGTGGCGGTGGCGAAACGGGGCATTGGCAAGCGACGCTACCGGACGGGCGGGGGTCGGGCGCACCACCCCGTCACCGGCGGTTCGTGCGGCCGACACCCGCACAACACCCGCAGGACACCTGCGGGGCGGACCCGCCGAGCTTACCGGCGGGGCTAGAGGCTGGCGATCAGCCGCTCGACCCGCTCGTCACGCGACTTGAAGGGGTCCTTGCACAGGACCGTGCGCTGGGCCTGGTCGTTGAGCTTCAGGTGGACCCAGTCGACCGTGTAGTCGCGCTTGCGCTCCTTGGCCCGGCGGATGAACTCACCCCGCAGCCGGGCCCGGGTCGTCTGCGGTGGGACCTCGACCGCGTCGTCGATCGCCTCGTCGGTCGTCACCCGCTCGACGAGGCCCCGGTCCTGCAGCTTGTAGAACAGTCCCCGCTCGCGGTTGACGTCGTGGTACTGCAGGTCGATCAGCGACACCCGGGGGTGCGACAGCGGCAGGTCGTGCTTGGCGCAGTACGACTCGATGAGCTTGTGCTTGATGACCCAGTCGCACTCGCGGTCGAGGCTGAACGGGTCGCGCTCGAGGCCCTCGAGGCAGTGCTCCCACATGCCCAGCGCCCGCATCTCGAGCGGGGTCAGGCCCTTGGTGTCGGCGTAGCGCTGGGCGCGGGACAGGTACTCGCGCTGGATGTCGAGCGCCGAGGCCTCACGCCCGTTGGCGAGCCGCACCGTGCGTTTCCCGGTGAGGTCGTGGCTGATCTCGCGGATGGCCCGGATCGGGTTCTCGAGCGTCATGTCGCGGAGCACGAACGACGGGTCCTCGAGCATGCGCAGCAGGATCGACGTGGCCCCGACCTTGAGGAACGTGGCGTACTCGCTCATGTTGGAGTCGCCGACGATCACGTGCAGCCGGCGGTAGCGCTCGGCATCGGCGTGGGGCTCGTCGCGGGTGTTGATGATCGGCCGGCTGCGGGTCGTGGCCGACGAGACCCCCTCCCAGATGTGCTCGGCCCGCTGGGCGATGCAGAACATCGCGCCCCGGGCGGTCTGCAGCACCTTGCCGGCGCCCGAGTAGATCTGCCGGGACACGAAGAACGGGATGAGGACCTCGGCGTAGTGGCTGAAGTCGTCGCGCCGCGAGGTCAGGTAGTTCTCGTGGCAGCCGTAGGAGTTGCCGGCCGAGTCGGTGTTGTTCTTGAACAGGTAGATGATCCCCCGGATGCCCTCTTCCCGCAGCCGCTGCTCGGCGGCCACGAGCAGCTGCTCGAGGATGCGCTCGCCCGCCTTGTCGTGCGTGACCAGGTCGAGGATCGAGTCGCACTCGGGGGTCGCGTACTCGGGGTGGCTGCCCACGTCGAGGTACAGCCGGGCGCCGTTGGCCAGGAACACGTTGCTCGACCGGCCCCACGACACCACCCGCCGGAACAGGTAGCGGGCCACCTCGTCGGGGCTGAGCCGGCGCTGCCCCCGCAGGGTGCAGGTGACGCCGTACTCGTTCTCGAGGCCGAAGATGCGCCGCTCCACGCCCGCACGCTACCGCCGCCCGGGGGCTTCGCTCGGCGATGCGCGCAGATCGTCATGGGCGGTCGCGTGGGCGATCCGGCGGCCGTTGCCGGTACGGTCAAGGGATGGGGAACGGCCGCATGGTGGTGCTGACGACGGTCGCGGACCCGCTGACCGCCCGCATCCTGGCCGCCCACCTGGGCGCCGAGGGGCTGGTCTGGCAGCTGCGCGGCAACGTCGACGGCCCCTACCCGATCGGCCCGGTCGAGGTGCTGGTCGAGGAGGATCACGTCGAGCTGGCCCGCCAGCTCGTCGAGCCCATGTAGAGCTGCGCTCAGCCCTCTCGGAGCGGTCAGCCCTCGTCGGAGTCGGGTGACTCGGCGTCGCCCTCGGTCGGCTTCTCGGCGTCGCCGTCGTCACCGTCGCCCGCCCCGAGGGCGGAAGGCTGCTCGCCGGCCGTGAGGCCGAGGACCTCGCCCACCGAGGCGTGGGTCAGGCGCCGGAACGCCCGCCGGGCGTTCGACCGGGCCAGCACGGCCACCTCGAGCTCGTCGGGGCTCAGCGTGCGGTCGCCGGCCAAGGCGTTGACGGCGGCCCGCAGGGCCTCCTCGAGGCGCAGGCCGGGCTGGTAGGTCTCCTTGAGCCGGTCGGAGATGGCGTCGGCCTCGCCCCCCAGCACCGTGAACCCCGTCTCGTCGACGACCGTGCCGTCGTAGAGGATGTGGAACAGCCGGTCGTCGGAGGGCGTGGGCCCCACCTCGGCCACGAGGATCTCGACCTCCATCGGCTTGACCTCGTGGGTGAACACGTCGCCCAGCATCTGGGCGTACGCGTTGGCGAGGCTCTGGGCGTCGACGTCCTCACGGCTGAACGAGTAGCCCTTGAGGTCGGCGTGGCGGACGCCAGCGATGCGCAGCCGGTCGTACTCGTTGTACTTGCCGGCGCCGGCGAACGCGATGCGGTCGTAGATCTCGCTGATCTTGCGCAGGGTGCTCGACGAGTTCTCGGCGCAGATCAGGATGCCGTCGTCGAAGAGCAGCGTGGCCAGGGCCCGGCCCCGCGCGATGCCCTTGCGCGCGAAGTCGGCCTTGTCCTTCATCCACTGCTCGGGGGCGACGTAGAAGGGCATGCTCATCGGGCCGTGCCTCCCGCCGGTGCACCGTGTGCGCCGGACCCGCCGGAACCGGACGCGCCGGGCGCCGCACCGATGGCCGTGGTGCCGGTGGGCGTGGACAGTCGGTCGACGAGGGAGGCGAAGCGCTCGCTGACCTCGTTCCCCTCGACCTTCCGGAAGCCCTCGGCGGTGATCGTGGCGATCAGGGGGAAGATGCCGCGCACCGGGTCGGGGCCGCCGGTCGCCGAGTCCTCGTCAGCGGCCTGGAACAGGGCGCTGATCACGAGGTCGATGGCGTCGGACCGGTCGAGCTCGCGGCGGTAGCCGATCTTGATGACCGTGCCGGCGTGCAGGCTGCCAGAGCCGGTCGCGGCGAAGTCCTGCTCCTCGTAGCGCCCGCCGGTCACGTCGTACTCGAACAGCCGGCCGACGTTGCGGCGCGTGTCGAAGCCGGCGAACAGCGGCACGACGGCCAGGCCCTGCATGGCCGCCGGCAGGTGGCTGCGGACCATCTGGCTCAGCTGGTTGGCCTTGCCCTCGAGCGACAGCTCGGAGCCCTCGACCTTCTCGTAGTGCTCGAGCTGGAGCTGGAAGAGCTTGACCATCTCGGTGGCCGGGCCGGCGGCGCCGGCGATGGCGACCCCCGAGTGGCGGTCGGCCGGGAAGACCTTCTCCATCGAGCGGTGGGCGATGAAGTTGCCGCTGGTGGCCCGGCGGTCGCCGGCCATGACGACGCCATCGGCGTAGCGGACGGCGACGACGGTGGTGCCGTGGAGCACCTTCAGGTCGGCGTCGGCCGGCAGGTCGTTCCACCCGGGGTCGTGGCCGGCTCGTCGGAGGACGTCGACGAACGACGGGCCGGGATCGTCGTCGGCACGGAAGATGGGCAGAGTCATCGAGGCGGAGGCTATCTGGCTCCCGACCCAGCGGTGACCCGGGCCGTCACGTTTCGCGGTTTCCGCCGGCGGGGGCGGCCGCAGGGCCGCGCGCCACCCCCGCGGTCTGTGGGCATGCTCGGCGCTGAGCTGCGAATCAGCCGGTGAGCGACGAGAGTGCTACTCGCCGCCCTTCTGGACGTAGGACTTGACGAAATCTTCGGCGTTCGACTCGAGGACCTCGTCGATCTCGTCGAGAAGGTCGTCGAGCTCTGCCTTGATCTTCTCGCCTTGCTCGGAAGGGGCGGGCGCCTCGTCGACGACCTCTTCCTCACGAGCCGGGGCGGGCTTCTTCTTCAGCTCACGCTCAGCCATGTCCCCTGACCTCGCTCCTTACTGACCCAGCCGTTCCAACAGCTCAGCCGGACTCTTGCAGTCCTCCATCAAGCTACCCACGTGGGCCTCCGGTCCACGCGTCGGGTCCATCATGGGGACCCGCCGGAGCGGGTCGCCCCCGATGTCGAACACCATCGAGTCCCAGTTGGCGGCCACGATCTGCGACGACCAACGTTGCAGGCACTTACCCCGGAAATAGGCCCGCGTATCCGGCGGCGGCTCGCTCGTGGCCCGCCGGACCTCGCTGTCGGTCGTGATCCGGTCGAGCCCGACCCGGGACGCGAGGCTCTTCTCCCTGCGCAGGTCGTGGTACTGCAGGTCCATGGCGGCGAGGCGGGCGTCGTCCCACTTCAGCTCGCGGCGCTGGCGGTAGCCGTCGACGAGCCGGTGCTTGGCCACCCAGTCGACCTGGTCGGCGACGCTGGCCGGGTCGGTCTCGAGGCCGGTCAGCACGCGCTCCCACCGCTGCAGCAGCTCGTCGCCGACCTCGGGCGCCCCGATGCACTCGAGGCCGTGCTCCTCGGCGTACTTCTTGGCCCGGTCGAAGTACTCCCACTGCATCTCGAGGGCCGTCATGCGCGTGCCGTCGGCCAGGTCGAGCGGGTTGCGCAGGCTCAGGTCGTAGGACACCTTGCGCAGCGCCGCCACCGGCGTGGCCAGCGTGAGGTCGCGGGGCAGGAAGTCGTCTTCCACCATGGCCAGCACGAGGGCCGTCGTGCCCACCTTGAGGAACGTGGCGACCTCGGACAGGTTGGCGTCGCCCACGATCACGTGGAGGCGCCGGTAGCGCTGGGCGTCCGCGTGGGGCTCGTCGCGGGTGTTGACGATGGGCCGCTTCAGCGTCGTCTCGAGCCCGACCTCCTCCTCGAAGAAGTCGGCCCGCTGGGTGAGCTGGAACGGCACGTCGTCAGACGTCAGGCCCGGCGCCTCGGTGCCCACCTTCCCCGCCCCGGTGAACACCTGGCGGCTGATGAAGTGGGGCATGACGTGGGTGACGATCCGCGAGAACGCCACCTGCCGGTCCATCAGGTAGTTCTCGTGGCACCCGTACGAGTTGCCCTTGCGGTCGGAGTTGTTCTTGTAGACGACGATCTCCTGCCCCGCCGGCAGCAGCTCGACCGCGGCCCGCATCGACCGCTCGAGGATCAGCTCGGCCGCCTTGTCGTAGACGACGACCGTGCGAGGGTCGGCGCACTCGGGTGTCGACAGCTCGGGGTGGGCGTGGTCGACGTAGTAGCGGGCGCCGTTGGTGAGCACGGCGTTGACCAGGTGGGTCTCGACCTCGGGGGCCAGCGTGCCCTCGGCGGTGAAGCCTCGGGCGTCGATGTCGGGGTGCTCGTCCTCGAAGTCCCACCCCACCTTGGGCTGGTCGCGGTGGCCATGACCCAGGCGGGCCAGCTCGTGGACGTACGCGTTGATCAGGACCGACGAGGCCGCGATCGGGTTCGACTCGACCGCGCCGCGCACGATGATGCCGAACTCGGTCTCGATCCCCATGATCTTCCGCATCGCCACGACTGGGACCCTACCCCCGGATCGGCCCGCCCAGAGGCCAACACCTGAAGTCTCGACTCGGCGGCGAACGCCGCCCAGACCGCTTGGGGCGGCGGCGGGATGGTTCGGATGGGATAGTGCTGCGAACTCTTTACCTAGGGGTCGCTGCCGGCCGACATCGTCAGCACGGACCCGTGTGATGCTCGGTGAGCACGGTGCCCTGGCCCCGCAGCTCGGCCTCGACGCACCGCAGCTGCCACCCCCAGCTCGTCTCGACGGCGACGACCACCTCGTCGCCGTCGGGCCGCGTCACGCGCACGACGTGGCCCGGCCGGTGGTCGCGGCTCAGCGTCCGGTTGGCGGCCTGGCCGATCGCCGGCCCCGACTCGGGGAAGGCGTCGATGGCCTCGTCGGACACGAACGCGAGCCCGCTGCGCAGCGACCGGCGGATCTGGTCGGCCTCGTCGTCGGCCGCGTTCGCCATCCACACGTTCGCCAGGGCGGCCGCGACCAGCAGCGTCCCGCCCAGCACGCAGATGACCGTGAGCCGCCCCTCCTTGGTCTCGGTGATGCCCCGGACACCCATCGGCACGCGGGGTGCCAGGGGCATCGCCGTCGACCCGGTGCGGCCCTAGAGGTACTGGCCGGTGGCCACCCGCTCGATGGACCGACCGCCCGTCGAGCGCCCGTCGTCGCGGTTGACGATCGTGCGGACGTAGACGATGCGCTCGCCCTTCTTGCCCGAGATCTTCGCCCAGTCGTCGGGGTTGGTCGTGTTGGGCAGGTCCTCGTGCTCCTTGTACTCCTGGTGGATGGAGTCGACCATGTCCTCCAGGCGGATGCCCTTGGGCCCGTCGGCGAGGTGGCGCTTGATGGCGAGCTTCTTGGCCCGCCGCACGATGTTCTCGATCATGGCGCCGGAGGCGAAGTCCTTGAAGTACATCGTCTCCTTGTCGCCGTTCTGGTACGTGACCTCGAGGAACTCGTTCTCGCGGTCGGTGCGGTACATCTCCTCGACCGTGCGCTCGATGACCGCCTGCACGCACTTGGCCGGGTCGCCGCCGCCCAGCTCGCGGACGGCGTTGGCGTTCAGCGGCAGGTCGGCGGTCAGGTACCGGGCGAAGATCTGGGCCGCGGCGGTCTCGTTGGGCCGCTCGATCTTGATCTTCACGTCGAGGCGGCCGGGCCGGAGGATCGCCGGATCGATCAGGTCCTCACGGTTGGAGGCGCCGATCACGATCACGTTGCGCAGCGACTCGACGCCGTCGATCTCGGCCAGCAGCTGCGGGACGATCGTCGACTCGACGTCCGAGCTGATGCCCGAGCCCCGGGTGCGGAACATCGAGTCCATCTCGTCGAAGAACACGATGACCGGCCAGCCCTCTTCGGACTTCTCGCGCGCCCGCTGGAACACGAGCCGGATCTGCCGCTCGGTCTCGCCCACGTACTTGTTGAGCAGCTCGGGGCCCTTGATGTTGAGGAAGTAGCTCTTGGCCTGCTTGCCGCCGTTCACGTCGGCGACCTTCGTGGCCAGGCTGTTGGCCACCGCCTTGGCGATGAGCGTCTTGCCGCAGCCGGGGGGCCCGTAGAGCAGGATGCCCTTGGGGGCCGGCAGCTTGTGCTCGGCGAACAGCTCCTGGTGCAGGAACGGCAGCTCGACCGCGTCCGCGATCTGCTCGATCTGCTCGTCGAGGCCGCCGATGTCGTTGTAGGAGATGTCGGGCACCTCCTCGAGCACGAGCTCTTCGACCTCGGGGCGGGGCAGCTTCTCGAGCAGTAGCCCCGACCGTGTGTCCATGAGCACCGAGTCGCCGGACCGCAGGCGCTCGCCGAAGAGGGCCTCGGACAGCTCGGTCACCCGCTCCTCGTCGGCCCGGCCCACGATGATGGCCCGGTCGCCCTCGAGCAGCTCCTTGATGGTCACGACCTCGCCGTTGGTCTCGGGCGTGCGCGACAGCACGACGTTGAGCGACTCGTTGAGGACGACCTCGCTGCCCCGGATGAGCTCGTCGGCGTCGAGCGCCGGGTGGACTGCGACGCGCATCTTGCGCCCGCCGGAGAACACGTCGACCGTGCCGTCGTCGTTGACGCCGAGCAGGGTGCCGTAGGCGGACGGCGGCTGGGTGAGCTTGTCGACCTCCTCACGCAGGGCGGCGATGTGCTCGCGCGCCTCACGCAGGGTGTAGCTGAGCTTCTCGTTCTGGGCCACGGCCTGCGCCAGCTGGCCCTTGGTCTCGAGGAGGCGCTCCTCTAGCGCCCGCACCCGCTTGGGTGCGTCTTGCAGGCGCTGCCGCAGCGAGAGGACCTCTTCCTCGAGGACGCGAGCCTGGTCCCTCAGGGCCGCCTCATCGACGCCACGCTCGACCTCCGAACCATCGTCGCTTCGCTCGCCCACGGTGACCACCTCCTCGATCTGCCCGATCGGTCTCCTCGTTTCGGACCCTACACCGGGTCGGCCGCCGTCAGGCGGAGCCGATCGCGGCCGAGTTTCCCCCGAACTTGCCGTGTTTATCGGAGGGTTCGCTAGGCTACGGGCATTGCTGGTGGTTCCCACTGACCCACCACGACAGACATCCACCCCCTCACCGGTTCAACTGATTTCGAGCCAGGAGCGAGCACAGCCATGAAGGTCTGGATCGACCAGGATCTCTGCACGGGCGACGGGCTGTGCGAGGAGATCGCCCCCGACGTGTTCACCCTGCTGGACGACGGTCTGGCCTACGTCAAGGAAGGCGACAAGGTCTTCTCCGACCCGGGCGGCGCCGAGGGTCTGGCCAACGTCCCCGCCGGCCAGGAAGAGGCCACGATCGAGGCCGCGGAAGAGTGCCCCGGCGAGTGCATCTTCATCGAGGTGGAATGATCCTGAAATGAGGGGCGGGTTTCCCCGCCCCTCGTTTCGTGTCTACACGAGGCAGCCGCCGGTGTCGCGCTCGATGCTCAGGTTGCCGCTGAGCTCGGCCCGTAGCTCGGAGATGGCCAGGGCGTAGGCGACGCCGGGCTTGTCGGGGGCGATGGCGAACGCCACGCCGACGACGCGGCCGTCGGGCTCGATCAGGGCCGACCCCGAGTCGCCGGGCGCCAGGTCCGACGCGAGGACCAGCACCTGGCGCTCGCTCTCGGTCTGGTCGTAGATGTCGCGGCCCCGGGCCGTGATCTGGTCGCCGATCTGGAACGGGCTGATCTCGAGCGGGCCGCCGCCCGGGTGCCCGAACACCCCGCCGGCGTCGCCGACGCGCCCGTCGTCCAGCGGGAGCGGCGGGCCCGAGGCGTCGGTCCGCAGCAGCGCGATGTCGCGCTGGGGGTCGAACGCGACGACCGTGGCGTCCGCGTCGCGGCCGTTCGCCAGCTCGATGTTGGTGTCGTCCTCGCCGGCGACGACGTGGGCGTTCGTGACCACGAGGTCGCTGGCCACGAAGAACCCGCTCCCCTCCTGGATGTGGCCGCACGCCTCGCCCTCGACCTTGACCACCGAGTTGAGCACCGCGTCGGCGGTCGCCTCGGTCATGCCGGTCGAGCTGGGCGGCGGGCCGACCGACGGGGCCGGCCGCAGCCGGTCGAACACCGTCGGGAACGGGTCGTCGCCCAGCAGCCGCCGCAGCGCCTGAATGCTGTCAGGGGCGGGCGGGAACCGGTGGTTGACCTCACGGGCGATGATCGACGTGCGCGCCTGCTCGGACGCCCACCCCGGGATGTCGCCCAGCGTGGGCAGGAGCAGCCACAGGCCGACGAGCATGCCGAGCACGCCGGCGACCGCCCCGGCGACCCGGTCGAAGGTGCGGGCGGGCCCCTCCGGCACCGCGATCTGCAGCCGCGAGCCGAGGACCATGCCCGCCGCCTGGCCGATCAGCGCGGCGCCGGCGAGGGCGCTGATGGCGACGAACGCGATCGTCAGGTCGCTGGCGCCCTCGAGTTGGCCCATGACCGCGGGCAGCAGCCGCGCCCCGGCGAACACCCCGAGGGCCAGGCCCAGCCACGGGGTCACCCGGGCGAAGAAGCCCAGGCGGTAGCCGCCGATCGCTGCGGCGATGCCGCCGACGACGAGCAGCAGGTCGAGCATCATGGTCCTTTCGTTTCCCCAGGCCCGCCGTCGATGTCAGCCCAGCAATCGGGCGCTGGTCAGGAAGCCGGTGTGCGCCACCATCCGGTGGTCGGGTCGCACCGCCTGCCCCTCGATGTGCCAGCCCCGGTTCAGCACCTCGATCGTCTCGACCATGCCGAAGCCCAGCGCGCCCAGCTCGCGCCGCAGCGCCGTGACCTGCGTGATCTGCGGCGTGTAGGCGACGAGCACGCCGCCCCGGTGCATCGCCGCGGCGGCGTGCTTGACCGCCCGCCACGGCTCGGGCAGGTCGAGGATGACCCGGTCGAGGTCGGTCTCGTCGATGCCCTCGTAGACGTCACGCACCTCGACCCGGTACGAGGCCAGGGCGTCGTCGCCGAGGAAGGCGCCGACGTTGCGGGTGGCCCGGCGGGCGAAGTCCTCGCGCAGCTCGTAGCCGGTGACGACCGCCCCCGCCCGGACCAGCGTCATCGACAGCGCCCCCGAGCCCACCCCCGACTCGAGCACCCGGGCGCCGGGGAAGATGTCGGCGAGCATGAGGATCGGGCCCAGGTCCTTCGGGTAGATGACCTGGGCGCCGCGGGGCATCTTCAGCACGAACTCGGCCAGCGTCGGCCGCATGGCGAGGAAGCCGGCCCCCTGCGTCGAGCGGAACGTCTGGCCCTCGGACGCGCCGATCAGGTCGTCGTGGGGCAGCACGCCGGCATGCGTGTGGAACTCGCCGCCCGCCTGCAGCGTGACCAGGTAGCGCCGCCGCTTGGCGTCGACCAGCAGGACGTGCTCGCCGGCCGCGAACGGGCGGCTCACCGGGCTGGTCCCGCCGGGTGGGGGCGCAGGGCTGGGGGGGCGGGGTCGTGGCGCATCGCGGAGTCGGCGGGGTCATTGCGCATGGCGGGGTCGTGGCGCATGGCGGCCACATTGTCGCGTGCTTGCGGCGCTCCCTAGCACCCCGAGCGCGACGCCGAGCACGCCTAGCG
>JBKPAS010000050.1:0-4943 GCA_046744265.1 Actinomycetota bacterium | reverse complement strand
GCTGAGGAAGAGGGCGACCCAGAAGAGGATATGGAGACCGCCGAGTGATCGACGAGATCAGGAACTACCTCGTTCCCACCGTCGTCGAGCAGACGAACCGCGGTGAGCGCGCCTACGACCTGTACTCGCGCCTGCTCAAGGAGAACATCATCTTCCTGGGCACGGCGATCGACGACGCGATCGCCAACCTGATCTGCGCCCAGCTGCTGCACCTCGAGTCCGAGAACCCCGACAAGGACATCAACATCTACATCAACAGCCCGGGCGGCGACGTCACGGCGCTGTTCGCCATCTACGACACCATGCGGTTCGTCAAGCCCGACCTGAGCACGATCTGCTTCGGTCAGGCTGCGTCGGCCGCCGCCGTCCTGCTGGCCGCGGGCGCGCGGGGCAAGCGCCTGGCGCTGCCACACGCGCGGGTGCTGCTGCACCAGCCCTGGGGCCAGGCCGGCGGCCAGGCCACCGATGTCGAGCTGGCTGCCAAAGAGATCCTGCGGATGCGAGAGATGCTCGACGAGCTGCTGGCCCGCCACACCGGCCAGCCCGTCGACAAGATCCACCGCGACACCGACCGCGACTTCGTGATGGATGCCGACGAGGCCAGAGAGTACGGCATCATCGACGAGGTCATCTCCTCACGCGAGGCAGCCGACATGACCGCGCCCATCACCAGGGCCAGCTAGGACGCAACGGGGGAGCCGACCGTGGCCAAGTTCGGAGATGGTGGCGAGCTGCTGAAGTGCTCTTTCTGCGGCAAGTCACAGAAGCAGGTGAAGAAGCTGATCGCCGGGCCCGGCGTCTACATCTGCGACGAGTGCATCGATCTCTGCAACGAGATCATCGAGGAAGAGCTCGCCGAGCCGAGCGAGTTCCGCTTCGACGAGCTGCCGAAACCCCGTGAGATCTACGAGTTCCTGAACGACTACATCATCGGTCAGGACCACGCGAAGAAGATCCTGTCGGTCGCGGTCTACAACCACTACAAGCGCGTCCAGTACGGCGGCACCCCGTCGGGCGACGTCGAGCTCGCCAAGTCCAACATCCTGCTGATCGGGCCGACGGGCTGTGGGAAGACGCTGCTGGCCCAGACGCTGGCCCGCATGCTCAACGTCCCGTTCGCGATCGCGGACGCCACGGCGTTGACCGAGGCCGGCTACGTGGGTGAGGACGTCGAGAACATCCTGCTCAAGCTCATCCAGGCCGCGGACTACGACGTCAAGAAGGCCGAGACCGGCATCATCTACATCGACGAGATCGACAAGATCGCCCGCAAGAGCGAGAACCCGTCGATCACCCGCGACGTGTCGGGCGAGGGCGTGCAGCAGGCGCTGCTCAAGATCCTGGAGGGGACCACTGCGTCGGTGCCGCCCCAAGGGGGCCGCAAGCACCCCCACCAGGAGTTCATCCAGATCGACACGACCAACATCCTGTTCGTGTGCGGCGGGGCGTTCGCCGGCCTCGAGAAGATCATCGAGAGCCGCATCGGCCGCAACGGCGTCGGCTTCACGGCCGACGTCGAGCGCTACGACGACAAAGACCTGGGCCTGCTGCTCGAGCAGGTCCAACCCGAGGACCTGCTCAAGTTCGGGCTCATCCCCGAGTTCGTCGGGCGCCTGCCGGTCATCGGCGCCGTGTCGAGCCTCGACCACGAGGCCCTGATCCGCATCCTCATCGAGCCGAAGAACGCCCTGATCAAGCAGTACCGCAAGATCTTCGAGTTCGAGGACGTCGAGCTCGAGTTCGCCGAGGACGCGCTCGAGGCGATCGCCGAGCAGGCCACCCTGCGGGGCACGGGGGCGCGGGGCCTGCGGGCCATCCTCGAGGAGGTCCTGCTCAACCTCATGTACGAGCTGCCCAGCCGCAGCGACGTGGGCAAGTGCGTCATCGACCGGGCGGTCGTGCTCGAGCGGGTCAACCCGACGCTCGTGCCGCGCAGCGAGGCGCCGCGCCAGCAGCGGCCGCGCCGCGCCGCGTCGTAGCGTCGTAGCCCTTTGGACCTCGACAAGGCGCTCCACTACCTCGACGAGCACATCAACCTCGAGGTGCTGACCGGCGTCGCCGGCCGGGTCGAGGGGCTGTCGCTCGACCGCATGCGGCGCGTCGTCGAGGTGCTCGGCGACCCCCAGCACACCTACCCGGTCATCCACCTCACGGGGACCAACGGCAAGGGCTCGACGGCCCGCATGATCACCTCCCTGCACGCGGCCCACGACCTGTCGGTCGGGACGTACACGAGCCCGCACCTCGAGCACATCACCGAGCGGATCTCCCGCAACGGCGAGCCGATCGGTCGCTCGGAGTTCGCCGATGTGATCGGCGAACTTGCGTCGCTCGAGGGGCTCATGGGCGTGCGGCCGTCGTACTTCGAGCTGCTGACCGCGGCCGCGTTCAGCTGGTTCAACCAGGTGGCGGTCGACGTGGCCGTCGTCGAGGTGGGCATGCTCGGCCGGTGGGACGCCACCAACGTCGCCGACGGGCAGGTGGCGGTGATCACCAACATCGGCAAGGACCACACCGACTCGGCGGGCGACTGGCGGCGGCACGTGGCCTCGGAGAAGGCCGGCATCGTCAAGCCCGGGTCGCACCTGGTGCTGGGGGAGACCGACCCGGCGCTGCGGCCGCTGTTCGTTGCACAGCCTGGGCCCGCTTCGGTGTGGGTGCGGGACTCCGACTTCGGGTGCGTGACCGACCGGCTCGCCATCGGCGGCCACGTGGTGGATCTGCGCACGCCGCACGGCGTTCTCGAGGAGATCCTGCTGCCCGTGCACGGGGCCCACCAGGTCGACAACGCGGCCTGCGCGGTGGCGGCGGTCGAGGCGTTCTTCGGGCGGGCGCTGCATCCGGACGTGGTGGCCGACGCGTTCTCGGGGCTGCGGCTGCCGGGCCGGTTCGAGGTGCTGCACCGGGGACCGCTGCTGGTCCTGGACGGTGCGCACAACCCCGACGGGGCGGCCGCCGCGGCCCGCACCCTGGCGGACGAGTTCGAGGTGGGCTCTGGTCCCCGGCGCTGGGTGCTCGGTGTGCTCGGTGGCCGGGACGCCGGCGAGATGGTCGACGCCTTCGGCGTGCGGCTCGGCGACGAGGTGATCTGCTGCACGCCGCCGTCGCCGCGGGGGATCCCGGCCGACGAGCTGGCGTCGGTGGTCGCCGCCCGGGGGGCCTCGGTGTCGGTGGAGCCGGACGTCGGGCGGGCGGTCGAGTTGGCGTGGGCCGCGGCTTTGGCGGAGGCCGGCACGGACGCCGGCTCGGACGCCGGCTCTGACTCGGGCTCCGGAGGCGGCGGGGTCGTGATGGTCACGGGCTCGCTCTACACGGTGGGCGCGGCGCGCACGGCCTGCCGCCGCCTGGGCCTGGTCGGTTGATCTGGTCGCCGCCGTTCTCGCCCCCGAAGTCGTCGTGCGCACAACGACTTCGGGGCGAGAACGAGTGGCCTGGTCGGGTAGCCTGGCTCGCTTGTGAAGAACCGCACCTTCGTCATGTGCAAGCCCGACGCCGTCGAGCGGGGCCTGGTCGGAGAGATCGTCGCCCGCATCGAGCGCAAGGGGCTGCGGCTGGTCGCGGCCGAGCTGCGCACGGTCTCGACCGAGCTGGCCGAGGAGCACTACGCCGAGCACCGCGCCAAGCCCTTCTTCCGTGACCTGGTCGACTTCCTGACGCGGTCGCCGGTGTTCGCCATGATCGTCGAGGGGCCCGAGGAGTCGACGTACTTCCTAGCCCGCAAGCTCGTCGGGGCGACGAAGGTCGAGGACGCCGAGCCCGGCACCATCCGGGGCGACTTCGCCACCATCACCACCGAGAACCTGGTGCACGCGAGCGACGGACACGAGTCCGCCGCCCGCGAGATCGCCCTCTGGTTCCCAGGCCAGGGCTGAGGGCTCAGGCCAGCGCCCAGGCGAGCAGCGCCGCCGCTGCGACCAGCAGCGCCACGACCGGGCGGCGGGCCAGCCAGCCGACGACCGCGGCGACGGCGACGAGCACGCCTACGACGATCTCGCCGACGTCCCAGGCCCCGGCGTCGGGGCCGCAGTAGCGGCAGTGGGCCGGGCAGTGCTCGTGGCCGTAGGGGCCGTGAGCCCCATGGGCGTGGTGGGCGTGGTGGGCGTGGTGGTAACGGCTGCCCACCGGGCCGTCACGAGTGGCGTTCGGCATGTCGACCTCCCGACGGGGATGGGAGGCATCGGGTTGGCGTGCGTACGGAAACCGGTCCGCCCCGGTGCCTCAGCTCGCGCTGGACTGGTCGGCGGATGGCTCGCTCAGTGCCCCCGACCCCGCTGTCGGAGACCGCCGAGGGCGCCCGACTCTCCGCCGCTATCGCCGGGCGCCCTCCTGTCCTGGTGGCCTCAGCCGTACCCGCCTGAAGCCAGGTCTTAACTTAAGTTTTGAGATCAGATGGCGCCAACGGTTATCTCGCGGTAGAACGCAGGAGTCATGGATCCGCAGAGCCCGACCGTGTGGCGTCGTTGGTTGGCGTTCGAGCTGCGTCGGCTGCGTGACGAGACGGGCCTGGCCCAGAAGGACGCCGGCAAGGCGTGCGGTTGGTCCGGCGCCCGGCTCAGCTACATCGAGAACGCCCAGCAGAACGTCACCGAGAAGGACCTGCGCAAGCTGCTCCCGCTCTACGGCGTCCCGAAGCCCGACTGGGACCGCTTCCTCCACGCCGCGCGCCGCTCCCGCGAGAAGGGCTTCTGGGAACGCTACGACGACCGCGACCTGCCCGAGGGCCTCTCCGAGTACGTCGGCCTCGAGCAGGGTGCAGCTTCGATCCGCTACGTCGAGCCGGCCGTCGTGCCGGGGCTGCTTCAGACGCCCGACTACGCGACGGCGCTCCTTCGGTCGGACGTGATCCCGCGCACCGACCACCAGATAGCACGTGCCGTCGACATGCGGATGACCCGCCAGCTCGCGGTGACCCGCGGCGACGACCCGGTCGACCTGTCCGTGGT
>JBKPAS010000132.1:0-9012 GCA_046744265.1 Actinomycetota bacterium | reverse complement strand
CGTTCGTGTTCCTGGCCGACCTCGTCCGAGAGATCCGCCTGCCCATCGAGGTCGACTTCATGGCGGTCTCGTCGTACGGCGCGTCGACCCGGTCCTCCGGCGTGGTCCGCATCGTGAAGGACCTCGACATCGACCTCACCGGCCGCCACGTGGTGCTGGTGGAGGACATCGTCGACTCGGGCCTCACGCTCACGTACCTGCGCCGCAACCTCGCCGCCCGCCAGCCCGCCAGCCTCGAGGTGTGCGCCCTGTTCGTGCGGCAGGGCAAGCAGAAGACGCAGGAGGACCTGCGCTACGTCGGCTTCGAGATCCCGCCCGCGTTCGTGCTCGGTTACGGGCTCGACGTGGGCGAGCGGTTCCGCAACCTGCCCTACGTTTGTGAGTACGCCGGCGAGTAGCGGGTAGCAGGCTGTACGGCTGCTGGGTCTTTTCGGCGCGCCCTGTCCCGAACCGGCCGGCACCGATAGCCTGACCCGCACCGTGAAACGCTTCCGCCGAGCCGCGCTCGTCTATCTCGCCCTGGGGTTCGTCGTCTTGTTCTTCGGGGCCCAGCTGTTCCGGCAGGGTCCCGACCGCAAAGAGCTCGACCTGTCGACGTTCCGCGATGACGTCGCCGACGGCAAGGTGGCCACGGCCGACATCAAGGACCGTGATCACGTCGTCCAGGGCAAGCTGCGCGACGACACCGAGTACAAGGTGTCGTTCCCGGCCGAGTACGCCGACGAGCTCGTCCACGAGCTGGGCGACGCCCACCCGGCGATCGAGGTCAAGACCGACCAGCAGGAAGACTCGTTGTGGACGGGCCTGCTGTTCAGCTTGCTGCCGACGGTCCTGCTCATCGGCGCGTTCCTGCTGGTCATGAATGCGGTGCAGGGCGGCGGCCGGGGCGTCATGCAATTCGGCAAGTCCCGCGCCAAGCAGGTCGACAAGAACCAGCCGGCGGTCACGTTCGCGGACGTGGCCGGCGCCGACGAGGCGGTCGAGGAGCTGCAGGAGATCAAGGAGTTCCTGCAGAACCCGGCGCGGTTCCAGGCCATGGGCGCCCGCATCCCCAAGGGCGTGTTGCTCTACGGCCCGCCCGGCACCGGCAAGACGCTGCTGGCCCGGGCCGTGGCCGGCGAGGCGGGGGCGCCGTTCTTCCCGATCTCGGGCTCCGACTTCGTCGAGATGTTCGTGGGCGTCGGCGCCAGCCGGGTCCGCGACCTGTTCGACAAGGCCAAGGAGGCCGCGCCAGCCATCGTCTTCGTGGACGAGATCGACGCGGTCGGCCGCCACCGCGGCGCCGGCATGGGCGGCGGCCACGACGAGCGCGAGCAGACCCTCAACCAGCTGCTCGTGGAGATGGACGGGTTCGACTCGAAGACCGGCGTGATCCTGATCGCCGCCACCAATCGGCCCGACATCCTCGACCCGGCGCTGCTGCGGCCCGGCCGGTTCGACCGCCAGATCGTGGTCGACCAGCCCGACCTCGAGGGCCGCAAGGCGATCCTGGCCGTGCACGCCAAGAGCAAGCCGCTGGGGGCGGACGTCCGCCTCGACGTGCTGGCGCGCCGCACACCCGGCTTCACCGGCGCCGACCTGGCCAACCTCATGAACGAGGCGGCGCTACTCACCGCCCGCCGCGGCGGCGACGACATCACGATGGTCGCCCTGGAGGACGCCATCGACCGGGTGCTGGCCGGCCCCGAGCGCAAGACGCGGGTGATGTCCGACCGCGAGAAGCGGGTCATCGCCTACCACGAGGGCGGCCACACGCTGGTCGGCCACGTGCTGCAGGGCACCGACCCCATCCACAAGGTGTCGATCGTGTCGCGGGGCCGGGCGCTGGGCTGGACGCTGGCCCTGCCCGAGGAGGACAAGTACCTCAAGACCCGCACCGAGCTCGTCGACACGATGACGATGCTGCTCGGCGGGCGCACGGCCGAGGAGCTGATCTTCGGCGAGCCGACCACCGGCGCCAGCGACGACATCGAGCGGTGCACCGACATCGCCCGGGCCATGGTCACCACCTACGGCATGAGCGACCGGCTCGGCCCCCAGCAGCTCGGCACGCAGAACGGCGAGGTGTTCCTGGGCCGCGACTACGGCCACGAGGCCACCTACTCCGACGAGGTGGCGGGGCTGATCGACGACGAGGTGCGCAAGCTGGTCGACAGCGCGCACGAGCGGGCCCGGGCGATCCTGACGACCCACCGGGCGACCCTCGACCAGCTGGCCGCGGCCCTCGTCGAGAAGGAGACGCTCGACGACGCGGACCTGGCCGAGGTGTTCGGCGACATCGACAAGGGCGTGGGCATCGACATCCCGATGCCCGAGCGCGAGCCCGAGCCCGATCCGCCGGCCCCGCCCCGCCAGCTCGTGGGCGTGGCGGCCACGGGCCTCGACCAGCGCGACCCGCTCGACCTCGACCCGATCCCGCTGGGCGACGTCGTCCGCTCGCTGCCCCGCCGGCTGCTGCGCCGGTGGGCGCTGCGCACCCCGAGACCCAGCAGCACCTGAGCCCTGACCCGACGAGCCCGCCGCAGGAGGTGTCGATGACGGACGAGTGGCCCGACCGCGAGTTCCCCCCGATGGACACCCCGATGGACCTCGACCGCATCTCGAAGGCGGTCCGCGAGATCCTCGAGGCGATCGGCGAGGACCCCGACCGCGACGGTCTGCGCGACACGCCCACCCGCGTCGCCCGCATGTACGCGGAGATCTGCTCGGGCCTGCACGAGGACGTCGACACCCACCTCAAGGTGACGTTCGAGTCCGGCCACGACGAGATGGTCATGGTCCGCGACATCCCGGTGCAGTCGGTCTGTGAACATCACCTCATCCCGTTCATCGGGCGGGCCCACGTGGCCTACATCCCTGGGACCGATGGGCGGATCACCGGGCTGTCCAAGCTGGCTCGGCTGGTCGACGCGTACGCCAAGCGGCCCCAGGTCCAGGAGACGCTGACCACCCAGATCGCCGACGAGATCGACCGCAGCCTCCAGCCGCGGGGCGTGATGGTGGTGGTCGAGGCCGAGCACCTGTGCATGACCATGCGGGGCGTGCGGAAGCCGGGCTCCACGACCGTGACCTCGGCCGTACGGGGGCTCTTCCGCACTAGCGTGGCCACCCGCGAGGAGGCCATGCGCTTCATCGTCGGGCATCGCTAGGCGCGGCCGGGTTCGCCCGGTCCCTACAGCTCGTCGAGCGCACCGAGTCGGCGGACGTGGCCGATCGAGTGCTCGAGCGCCGTCTCGTCGACCAGGTCGGGCGCCAGGTCGCGCAGTGGGGCGAGCACGAACCGCCGCTCCCACAGGCGGGGGTGGGGGACGACGAGGTCGGGGTCGTCCACGGTCACGCCGTCGATCCACAGGACGTCGACGTCGAGCGTGCGCGGCCCCCAGTGGGCCTCGCGCACCCGCCCGGCCGCCGACTCGAGCCGGAGGCACACGCCCAACAGGTCGTGGGGCGAGCGGTCGGTGTCGAGCTCGACGACCAGGTTGAAGAACGGACCCTGCTCGGGCCCGCCCACCGGTTCGGTCTCGTACACGGGCGACGCGGCCCGCAGGCCGACCGGGCCGAGCGAGTCGACCGCGTCGCGCAGGTAGCCCGCCCGGTCGCCGACGTTCGACCCCAGGCCGAGGAATGCCCTGGTCACGGCCGGTCCCCGCCCCGGTCGCGGCGGTCGCTGCGGTCGCGGCGGATGCGCACACCCGAGGTGGCCAGCTGCTGGGGCACCGGCGGGCGCAGCTTGCGCAGCGCCACCTCGACCGCGTCGATCCGCGGGTCCACCGCCAGGACCGCGTCGGCCACCCGCGCCGCCAGGCGCTCGAGCAGGGCGACGTGGCCGGCCCGGACGGTCCGCTCGACCGCGTCGCACACGCCGCCGTAGTCGACCGTGTCGGCCAAGTCGTCGCTGGCGCCGGCCGCCGCCAGGTCGACGGCCACGACGAGGTCGAACTCCAGCGGCTGGTCCTGCTCGACCTCGATGGGCAGCACGCCGCACCGGCCGAGCACCCGCAACCCCCGCAGCTCGATGCGGTCTCCGGTCACGCCTGGGGTTTCTCGTCGCGCAGCTGCTCGGCGGTGGCCACCAACTCGCGGCCGTGGGGGCCGAGCTGGCGCTCGGTGAGCCGCTCGGTGATCGAGATGGCCTGCGGCCCATACGGCACGAGCCGGGCCCACAGCAGGTAGCCGGCCACGAGGCCGCAGATGCGGTCGCCGACCTCCTCCTGGTGCATGACCAGCTTCTCGCCGTTGGCGAGCAGGGCCTGCAGCTCCCGGTAGAGGTTGCGCTGGAACGTGACCGGGTCGTCGTGCGGGCGCTGGGGCCGGTGCAGCCACGACACGCCCAGCTCGTCGTAGTTGTGGAGGTTATGGGGGGCGGCGATCAGGGAGATGACCCGAGTGAAGCCCTGCTCCCTGATCCAGATGATCTCCTCCTGCCGGCGGACCTTGCGGTGGTTCTGGCCGTAGCCGCCGGGCCGTTCGCAGATCGCCAGCCGATCCTTCAGCACCCACGTGAAGTTGCGGGGGGTGATCCCCTGGGCCCACTTGCCCTTCATCGGCGCCACGGTCTCTCCTCGGAGCTTGCTGGGTCTGCGGCTTCGCAGGTGTGTTCGGGTGTGTTCTCTCGGGACTAGGCTGCCGCCCGCCGCACCGCCGCGGCGGCCCTGACCGTCGCCGCGACCTCGTGCGCCCGCACCATCGCCGCACCCCGCTGGAACGCCCAGGCGGCGGTCGCCACCGACCCGGCCAGGCGGTCGCCGGCCGGCGGGACGGTCTCGGTTCCGTCGGCCCGGGCCATGAGGAGGCCGAGCGACGACTTGCGGCTCGTGCCGATCAGCACGGGATAGCCGGTCGCCACCAGGACCTCGAGGTTGGCGAGCAGGTCGAGATTGTGATCGAGGGTCTTGCCGAACCCGTAGCCGGGGTCGATCCAGACCTCGGGCACGCCGGCGGCGACGGCCTCGTCGGCCCGGGCCACCAGGAAGTCGCGCACGTCGGCGACCACGTCGTCGTAGCGCGGCTCGCGCTGCATGGTGCGCGGGTCGCCGAGCATGTGCATGGCGACGAAGGCCACCCCGGCCTCGGCCGCGACCGCGGCCAGGCTGGCCGAGACGTCGTTGATCATGCGGGCGCCCGCGGCCACGGCGGCCTCGGCGACCTCGGCCTTGCGGGTGTCGATCGACACCCGGACGCCGTCGGTGGCCAGCGCCTCGACGACCGGCAGGACCCGCCGCGCCTCCTCGGCGGCCGGGACCGGCTCGGCGCCGGGACGGGTCGACTCGCCGCCCACGTCGACCCAGTCCGCCCCCTCGTCGACGAGCCGCCGGCCGTGCGCGATCGCGGCCGCATGGTCGTAGTAGCGACCGCCGTCCGAGAACGAGTCCGGCGTCACGTTGACGACGCCCATGACCTGGGGAGGGCTGGCCTGCACGGCCGAACATCCTAGGCCCCAGCGGGCCCTCCACCGGTATATGAGTGGCCGTGTTGCTACGGAAGGTATTGTGGAGGGCTCAGGGTCCTGCACGCCACGGTGGGCACCGGCCACCTAGGCTCGCGGTGTGACCTCGGTGCGCATCATCGGGCCGGGGCGGGCCGGCACGTCTCTCGCACTCGCCCTGACCAGCGTGGGGTGGGACGTCGCCCCGATGCTCGGCCGGCGCGACGACCTGTCCGACGCGGCGGCGGACGTCCAGTTGCTGGTCATCGCCACCCCAGACCGGGCCATCGCGGAGACGGCGGCGGCCGTCGAACCGGTCCCGTCGACGGTCGTGGCCCACATGTCGGGGTCGCTCGGCCTGCGTGTGCTGGCGCCCCACCCTCGGCGGGCGGCGTTCCACCCGCTGGTGGCGCTGCCCAACCCCGAGGTCGGCTCGAAGCGCCTGCCCGGCGCCTGGTTCGGCGTCGGCGGCGACGAGGTCGTGGTCGACAAGCTGGTCACTGCCCTCGGCGGGCGGTCGTTCCCGGTCGACGACGACGATCGGGCGCTCTACCACGCGGCGGCATGCATCGCCTCGAACCACCTGGTCGCCCTGCTCGGCCAGGTCGAGCGGCTCGCCCGCGACCTCGACGTGCCGCCCGAGGCGTACCTCGAGCTGGCCCGGGCGACGCTCGAGAACGTGGCCGAGTTGGGTGCCCGCAAGGCGCTGACCGGGCCGGCGGCGCGGGGCGACGAGTCGACGATCCGCCGCCACCTGCGGGCGCTGCCGCCCGAGGAGCGCAAGGCCTACCGGGGCATGGCCGACGCCGCCCGCCGGCTGGCCCGCACCACGCCGCCGTCGCCCTGGCCCGACGACGACCTGGGCGACAGCGCCTAGCCCGACCCCGTGAAGGCCGTCGCCACGATCGCCGAGGTGCGGTCGGTGCTCGACGCCGAGCGGGCCGCGGGCCGCCGCGTCGGGTTCGTCCCCACCATGGGCTACCTGCACGAGGGCCACGCCTCGCTGATCCGCCGGGCGCGGGCCGAGACCGACGTCGTCGTCGTGTCGATCTTCGTCAACCCACTGCAGTTCGGCGCCGGGGAGGACCTCGACTCGTATCCCCGCGACCTCGACCGCGACACGCGGCTGGCCGAGGCCGAGGGCGCGGACGTGCTGTTCACGCCGCCGGTCGAGGAGATGTACCCCCGCCCGGTCCTCACGACGGTGTCGGTGGCCGAGGTGTCGGCGCCGCTGGAGGGCGCCGCCCGGCCCACGCACTTCGACGGCGTCGCCACCGTCGTCGCCAAGCTGTTCAGCATCGTCGGGCCGTGCGCCGCGTACTTCGGGGAGAAGGACTTCCAGCAGGTGGCCGTCGTGCGGCGCATGGTCGCCGACCTGTCCATGCCCGTCGACGTGGTGGCCTGCCCGACGGTCCGGGTGCGCGACGGCCTGGCCCTGTCGTCGCGCAACGCCTACCTGACCCCCGAGCAGCGGGCCGCGGCGCCGGTCGTCAACCGGGCGCTGAAGGCGGGTGCCGCGCTGGTTCTGTCGGGCGAGCGCGACCCGCGGGCCGTCCGCACCCTGATGGCCGAGATCATCGAGGCCGAGCCGCTGGCGGAATTGGACTACGCCGAGGTCGTCAGCGCAGACTCCTTCACCGTTCCTGAACCGCTCGCCGGTGAGCTGCGGCTGCTCGCGGCGGTACGATTCGGGCGAGCCAGGCTCATCGACAACGTGGGGGTGACCGTATGACGGCACCCACCCGAGGAGGCTGTTCCCCATGCGGCGACGCATGCTCAAGTCGAAGATCCACCGTGCCGTGGTGACCGACGCCAACCTTCACTACGTGGGGTCGATCACGGTCGATCCCGACCTGCTCGAGGCCGCCGACATCCTCGAGCACGAGCAGGTCGCGGTCGTCGACATCGACAACGGCGCCCGCCTCGAGACCTACACGATCGCCGGCCGGCGAGGCTCGGGCGACCTGTGCCTCAACGGCGCCGCCGCCCGCCTGGTGCAGCCGGGCGACCGGGTGATCGTCATCAGCTACGCCGACTACGACCGCGACGAGCTGGCCGACTACGAGCCGATCATCGTCCACGTCGACAACGCCAACCGCCAGGTCGACGCGGTGACCGCGGAGCTGATCGCGACCGAGCAGCGAGGCCCGGCCCCCCACCGCTACATCGACGTGCCGGCCAACTAGGACCTCGTGTCGACCGTGGCGGACGTGCCGACTCTCGACCTTCTGGTCGTCGGGTCCGGGGTCGCCGGGCTGTCGGCCGCCGTCCGGGCCGCCGAGGCCCACGGCATGCGGGTCGGCGTCCTCACCAAGGCCGATCTCGACCAGGCGACCACCCGGTGGGCGCAGGGCGGGGTCGCGGCCGTCCTCGACGAGGACCCCGACTCGACCGACCTCCACCTCGCCGACACGCTTGCCGCCGGGGCCGGGCTGTGCGACGCCGACGCGGTCCGCGTCCTGGTGGACGAGGGCCCGGCCCGCGTCAACGAGCTGATCGCCCTCGGGGCCATCTTCGACCGCGACCCCGCCGGCGAGCTGGAGCTGGCCCGCGAGGGTGGGCACTCCCACGCCCGGGTCGTGCACGCCGGCGGGGCTGCGACCGGCGCCGAGGTCGAGCGGGCGCTGGTCGTGGCGGTCCGCCGCACGGCGGCAGCGGTCTACGAGCGGTGGTTCGCGCTCGACCTGCTGGTCGAGGGCGGCCGGTGCGGCGGCGTCACCGCCGTGTCGCCGGCGGGTGAGCGGGTCGACGTCCGGGCCCGGCACGTGCTACTGGCCACCGGCGGGACCGGCCAGCTCTACGCCATCACGACGAACCCGACCGAGTCGACCGGCGACGGCCTGGCCATGGCCCTTCGGGCCGGGGTGGCGGTCGCCGACCTCGAGTTCGTCCAGTTCCACCCCACCGCCCTGCACCACCCGGCCATGCCCCGGCCGCTGCTGTCCGAGGCGCTGCGGGGCCACGGGGCGCTGCTGCGCGACGCAGCCGGCGAGCGGTTCGTCGACGAGTTGCTGCCGCGGGACAAGGTCAGCCGGGCCATCACCGCCCGCATGCTCGAGACCGGCACCGACCACGTGTGGCTCGACGCCACCGGCCTGGACCGGTTCGCCGAGCGGTTCCCGACCATCGCCCGCGAGCTGGCCAAGGCCGGCCTCGACCCGGGACGCGACTGGCTGCCCGTGGCCCCCGCCGCCCACTACCAGTGCGGCGGCGTCGTCGCCGACCTCGACGGTGCCTCGTCGCTGCCCGGGCTGTGGGTGGCGGGCGAGGCGGCCTGCAACGGCGTGCACGGCGCCAACCGACTGGCGTCGAACTCGCTGCTCGACGGCATGGTGTTCGGGCCGCGGGTCGTCGAGGCGGTCGAGCGGGGCAAGGACGGGCCCGACGTGACGGGCACCATGCGAGCGGTGCTGGGCGGACCCGGTGGGTCGGGCGGCTCGGGCTCGGGCGGCTCCGTGCTGGGGGAGATCGGCGGGCGGCGGATCGCCGTCGGGCCGGTCAACTCCGAGGTGAAGCCGCCGCCGGCGACGGTCGCCGAGGCCCGGGCCACGCTGCAGCGGGCGATGTCCCTCGACGCCGGCGTGCTC
>JBKPAS010000061.1:0-7370 GCA_046744265.1 Actinomycetota bacterium | reverse complement strand
GTCGTCGAATATTCGCCCAACCAGGTCAAGCAGGCGATCGCCGGGTCGGGTTCGGCCGACAAGGAGCAGATCGAGCGCATGGTCCAGACGCTGCTCGGGATCGGCACGCCCCTTCGGCCGGTCGACGCGGCCGACGCGGTTGCGCTGGCGCTCTGCCACCTGGCACACGCTCCCTTGCGCGCTCGGTTGGGGGTGGGGCGGTGATCGGGTCGCTGCGGGGGCGCCTGCTCGATCGGGGCGCCGACGAGATGCTGGTGGAGGTGGGCGGCGTGGGCTACCGCCTGGTGGTGGCCCCGACGACGGCCGTCTCGATCGGCGACGTCGGCGACGAGGTGTTCGTGTGGGTCCACCACCACGTGCGGGAAGACGCCCAGACGCTGTACGGCTTCGCCGGGCGCGACGAGCGGGCGACCTTCGAGGCGCTCATCGGGGCGCACGGGGTGGGCCCGTCGCTTGCGCTGGCCATCCTGTCGGTGCACGCGCCCGCCGCGCTGGCCCGCATCCTGGCCGACGACGACGTGGCCGCCCTGTGCCTGGTCCCCGGGGTCGGCAAGAAGACAGCCGCCCGGCTTCTGGTCGAGCTCAAGTCCCGGCTGCACGTGCCCGACAGCGGGGCGGTCCCGGTCGCGGCCGGGGCGGGCGGCAACGGGGCAGGGGTGGCCGGCCCGTCGAGCGCCCACACCGACGTGCGCGAGGCGCTGGCAGGGCTGGGGTACGGGGCCGACGAGATCCGGGTCGCCACCGCCGACCTGCCCGACGACGGCGACGCCGCCGTGCTGCTCCGCGAGGCGCTCCAGCGTCTGGCGTCGGCCCGATGACCGCCGTGCCGTTCTCGCTCCCGAACCCGTCGTCGACACGACGACGTCGGGGGCCGGTCCGCCGGGAGGGGGTGGCGTGAGGGAAGAGCTGCTCGATCCCGAGCCCGGGCCCGACGAGACGGCGGCCGAGGCGGGGCTGCGGCCCCGGCGGCTCGCCGACTTCGTCGGCCAGGCCGAGCTCAAGGCCCACCTCGAGATCGTGCTCGAGGCCGCCCGGCGGCGGGGCCAGGCGCCCGACCACCTGCTGTTCAGCGGCCCGCCCGGCCTGGGCAAGACCACGCTGGCGGGCATCATCGCCAACGAGGTCGACGCCCACATGCAGACGACGTCGGGTCCGGCGCTCGAGCGGGCCGGCGACCTGGCCGCCATCCTCACCCAGCTCGAGCAGGGCGACGTGCTGTTCGTCGACGAGATCCACCGGCTGCCGCGGGCGGTGGAAGAGGTGCTGTACCCGGCGATGGAGGACTTCCAGCTCGACATCGTGCTGGGCAAGGGCCCGGCGGCCCGGTCGATCCGGCTCGACCTGCCCCGGTTCACGCTGGTCGGGGCGACGACCCGCACGGGCTCGATCACAGGGCCGCTGCGCGACCGGTTCGGGCTGGTTGCCCGCCTCGACTACTACACGCCGGCCGACCTCGAGGCCATCGTCGAGCGCAGCGCCGCGATCGTGGGGGTGCGCATCGACGCCGCCGGCTGCACCGAGATCGCCCGGCGGGCGCGGGGCACGCCCCGCATCGCCAACCGGCTGCTGAGGCGGGTGCGCGACTTCGCCGAGGTCCGGGGCGACGGCACGGTCGACCGCCGCACCGCCGAAGATGGCCTCGCCCTGTTCGGGGTCGACGAGCGGGGGCTCGACAAGGTCGACCGGGCGGTCCTGTCGGCGCTGTGCGAGCGGTTCCTCGGCGGGCCGGTGGGGCTGTCGACGCTGGCCATCAGCGTGGGCGAGCAGACCGAGACGGTCGAGGACGTGTACGAGCCGTTCCTCATCCAGCAGGGCCTCATCATGCGCACCCCCCGTGGCCGGGTCGCGCTGCCGTCCGCGTGGCAGCACCTGGGCCTCACCCCGCCCCCCGACCGCCCGGACACCCCGACGCTCTTCGGCAGCTGAGCGCCCCTGTCCGGGACGGGCCGCCGGTGGGGCTGCCGCTAGCGTTGCCTCAGCCCCCATGGACCTCGAATCGTTCGACTACGTCCTGCCTGAGCAGGCCATCGCCCAGCGGCCCGTCGAGCCGCGGGACGCGGCGCGGCTGCTGATCGACCGCGGTCCCAAGGAGCCGCCCCGGCACGCCGCCGTGGCCGACCTGCCGTCGCTGGTCGGCCCGGGTGACGTGATCGTGGTCAACACGACCCGGGTCCTGCCCGCCCGGCTGCACCTGCGCAAGCCGACCGGCGGGGCGGTCGAGGTGCTGCTGCTCGAGCGGAACGGCCCGGGGGAGTGGGAGGCACTGGTTCGGCCCGGCCGGCGCGTCCCGCCCGGCACGGCGCTGGTCGCCGGCGACGACCTGGCGGTCGAGGTGGGGGAGCCGCTGAGCGACGACGGCCGGCGCCACGTCCGCCTGAACGTCGGCGGTGGGCGGGACGCCGACCCCGGGGCCCCCAGCATCGACGCCGAGCTGGCGGCGCTGGAGCGGCATGGTGCCGTGCCCCTTCCCCCGTACATCACCGAGCCGCTGGCCGACCCCGAGCGCTACCAGACGGTGTACGCCGAGCGCCCGGACTCGGTGGCCGCCCCGACCGCCGGCCTGCACCTGACGCGACGGGTCCTCGACGGGTGCCGGGCCGCCGGCGCCCGCATCGAGCCGGTCGAGCTGGCGGTCGGGCTGGGTACGTTCCGCCCGATCACCACGTCCCGCGTCGAGGACCACCACATGCACGCCGAGCGCTATCGAGTCCCGGCGACGACCTGGCAGGCGTGCCAGGAGGCCACCCGGGTGCTCGCCGTCGGCACCACCACCGTGCGGGCGCTCGAGGCCGCCGCGCTCACCGGTGAGATGTGCGGCCGCACGGAGCTGTTCATCCGCCGGTCCTGGCCGTGGCGGGTGGTCGACGCCCTGCTCACCAACTTCCACATGCCCCGCTCGTCGCTGCTCGTCCTGATCGACGCGTTCGTCGGCCCCCGGTGGCGGCAGCTGTACGGCGAGGCGCTCGCCGAGGGCTACCGGTTCCTGTCGTTCGGCGACGCCATGCTGCTGGCCCGCGACGACGAGGTAGCGGAGTGACCCTGTCCTTCGCCGTCGAGGCGACCTGCGGGGCGGCCCGGGCGGGCACCGTGACGACCGCCCGGGGGACGTTCCGCACGCCGTGCTTCATGCCGGTCGGCACCCGGGGCGCCGTGCGGACCCTGGCGTCGGCCGACCTCGAGGACCTCGGCGCCGAGATCGTCCTCGGCAACACGTACCACCTCATGCTGCGGCCGGGGGCCGAGGTGGTCGCCAAGTTCGGCGGCCTGCACGGGTTCATGGGTTGGCGGGGCCACGTGCTCACCGACTCGGGCGGCTACCAGGTGTTCTCCCTGCGGCCCAAGGTCGACGACGACGGCGTGACGTTCGCCTCGACCTACGACGGCACCACGGTGCAGCTCACGGCCGAGGGGGCGGTGGACGCGCAGGTGCTGCTGGGCAGCGACGTCCAGATGGTGCTCGACGTGTGCCCGCCGCTGCCGTCGCCGGCGGACGTGGTCCGCCGGGCCGTCGACCGCACCGCGCTGTGGGCCCAGCGGGCCCGCAAGGCGTTCCTGGACTACGGGCGGGCCGACCTCAACCAGTTCGGCATCGTCCAGGGGGGCGTCGACCTCGCCCTGCGGACCGAGAGCGCCGAGCGCACCGAGGCAATCGGGTTCGACGGGTACGCCGTCGGCGGGCTGTCGGTGGGGGAGGACCGCAGCCAGATGCTGCCCGCGCTCGAGGCCGCGCTGGCGCCGCTGCCCGCCGACCGGCCGCGCTACTTCATGGGACTCGGCGACCCGCTCGGCATCGTCGACGCCGTCGCTCGCGGCGTCGACATGTTCGACTGCGTGCTGCCGACCCGGCTCGGCCGGCACGGCACGATGCTGACGTCCGAGGGCCGGCTGAACCTGCGCAACCGCCGGTACGCCGAGGACACCGGCCCGCTCGACGAGACGTGCGCCTGCCCCGTGTGCGCCCGCTGGTCGCGGGGTTACCTGCGCCACCTGCTCTCGGTCGACGAGCCGACCGCGCCCCGCCTGCTCACGATCCACAACGTGCATTGGACGCTCGACCTCGTCCGCCGCATCCGCTCGGCCATCGAGTCGAACACCCTCCCCACCCTCCGCCAAGCCCTCGCGTCGGTGTGGGAACGGGCCGCCGGCGATCACTCCCCGGAGTAGAGGCGCTCGAGGTCGACGAGCACGACGTCGGGGCGCCCCTGCGCCGCGCCGACCAGCTCGGCCGAGAACCCGGCCCCGCTGGCGAGCAACAGCCTCGCCTCGCGGGCATCGAGCCCGTGCCGGTGACGGAGCAGCTGGCCCGCACGGTCGAGCCGCTCGAGATGGCCGAGACCGAGCTCGGTACCCCATTTCGCCTCGCCGACGGCGAGCAGTGGCCGCGGGCCCGACCCGACGGGTGGCTCCCCGACGGCGAGCACGTCCAGCTCGTGGGTGACGCGTTCGGTCGCGTCGGTCAGCGTGCCATGCCCCACGTCGGCGACGATGCCGCCAAACGTTTCCGGCGCGGCGAACTGCACGGCCCAGTGGCGCACGAGCTCCTCGAACCGGGGGCCGAGGATCGCGCTGGTGAAGCGCTGCTGTGATCGACGCCAGACGTCCGCGCCCCGCCGCTGCTCGAGCGCTGTCCACGCCGGCCGCATGACCGACTCGTAGAACCGCACCAGCGGCTCGGTGATGCGGTAGGCGCTGCGACCCGTGCGGAGCAGGTCGGGCTCGCGCGCGAGCAGGCCCGCGCCTTCGAGGACGGTCAGGGGGTGCTGCAGGTCGGTTGCCTTACGGCCGATGTAGCTGGCGATGCCGCCACGGCTGCCGTTGCCCTCCGCGACCGCGGCCAGCACCGAGTGGTACAGGGCGGGCTCGCGGAGATCGGGGTCCTCGGCGAGCAGGTACCGGGCTTCGCGCAGCAGGGGGCGGGCGGGGTTGAGCACCGCCCGGACCACCCAGGCGTCGAAGTCGCCCAAGCTCTCGGGCGTGTCGTCCTGGACGAACTCGCGGCGGTAGGCGGGCGTACCGCCGGCGATCGCGTGGACGCGGGCCGCCAGCCGGGGGTCGGTGATGTCCCAGAACCGGGCGGCGGTGCGGAAGTCGAGGGGGGCCACGGACAGTTCCAGGCCGGCCCGACCACGCAGCGGGGCCGAGCCGGCGAGCAGGCCGCCCATGAAGGACAACGCCGAGCCGCACAGCAGCAGCCTCGTGCGTGACCCGGTCCGTTCAGGCCGACCTGGTGTCAGGGCGTGCTGGATCACCGACGGCAGCTCGCGGCTGGCCCGCACTAGATAGGGGAACTCGTCGATGACCACCGTCGTCGGGCGCTCGCGGCCGAGGCCGAGCAGCGCGTCGACCGCGTCTGCCCAGTCGGCGAGCGCCAGCGGGCCCACGGCCCCGGTGTGCTTGCCGAGCTCGTGGCCCAACCGCCGCAAAGAGTCGGCCGCGGTCGCCTCGGTCGCGCCGAAGTAGAAGCCCTTGGTCGCCCGTGCCAGCTCGTACAACAGGAGGGTCTTGCCCTGCCTCCGCCGGCCCGACACGACGCCCAAGGTGGCGCCGTCCGCCGCGTCGCCGACGAATCGGGCCAGATCCCGCCACTCGGCGTCGCGGTCGAAGATGCGTCGTGGCTTGGTCGGTTGGAGGGCACTCATCGCAAGTTAGAAGTATAGTTATAAGAAGCGTACTTCTAACAGGCTGCTGGCCAGCGCGATGAGAGGGGACCCGAAATGGCGCGTTAACCTCGCCCGGTTGCCATGGAAGCGTTGTTCGTCGTCGCCGCCACCTTCGCGCTGTTGTGGGTGCTGTTCATCTTTCCCCGCCAGCGCCAGGTGCGGGCCCACCAGCAGCTGGTGGCGTCGCTCGAGGCCGGCGACGAGGTGATCCTGAGCGCCGGCATCTTCGGGCGCATCGTCGCGGTGCGGCCCGAAGAGGTGTCCATCGAGGTCGCACCGGGCGTCGACCTCCGGGTGGCCCGGCAGGCGGTCCTCCGCCGGGTCGAGCCCGCCGAAATGGCCCCCGAGCCCGAGCCGGGTCTCGACCGCCGTCCCGACGAGGACGACGACGGCGCTGCCGACGATCCACCGTCCCCGAGCGAGCCGCTCTGAACCCATGCGACGCAAGATCCTGTTCCCGCTGATTTTCATCGTGCTGCTGGGGGCGGCGGGGCTGACGGCCACGCTGGCCACCGGGAACAGCCCCGAGCTGGGTCTCGACCTGCAGGGCGGCGTCTCGGTCGTGCTGGCCCCGACCAAGCACGCCAACGGCGAGCAGCTCGACGAGGCGGTCGACATCATCCGCCAGCGGGTCGACGCCCTCGGTGTGGCCGAGCCCGACATCACCCGGCAGGGCGACGACATCGTCGTCCAGCTCCCCGGCGTCAAGAACCGCGACCGGGCCCTCGGCCTCGTGGGCGAGACGGCCGAGCTGCGGTTCCGGCCGGTCCTGCAGGTGCTCGGCCAGGGCAGCTCGAGCGGGGAGTCCGGCAGCACCACGACGACTGCCCCGTCCGGCTCGACGACGACCGAGGGCTCGACCACGACCGCGGGCGACAGCGGCGAGCAGGGCATGGGCCTGGCTCCCGGCGAGAGCGCGGCCGGCATGGCCCGCGGCGAGAGTGCGGCCGCCCTCCAGGAGTCGACGACGACCACCGAGCCGCCCAGCACCACCACGACGACGGCGCCGGCCGGCGAGAGCCAGAACCCCCCCGAGCTGACCCCCCGCGAGCAGGACGAGCCCGACGCCACGGTCGTCCTCGCCGACAAGGACGACGTCCGTTACCAGCTCGGCCCGTCACTCGCCACGGGCCGCATCGTGCAGTCGGCGCAGGCCGAGATCCCGCAGGGCCAGTGGGTCGTCGCGCTCAAGATGCGGGGCGGGGCCAACGGCATCGACAAGTTCAACGACATCGCGTCCGAGTGCTTCAACCACACGCAGACGTGCCCGAGCGGGCAGCTCGCCATCGTGCTCGACTCGGTGGTCCAGTCGGCGCCCAACATCCAGGAGCCGAGCTACGCCCGCGACCAGATCCAGATCAGCGGGTCGTTCGACCAGTCGGGCGCCAAGGACCTGGCCCTGGTGCTGCGCTACGGCTCGCTGCCCATCGAGCTCGAGCGCCAGTCGGTGCAGACCGTGTCGGCCTCGCTCGGTGAGGACTCGCTGCGGGCCGGCGTGTTCGCCGGCTTCGTCGGGCTCTGCCTGGTCGCCCTGTACATGATCTTCTACTACCGGGCCCTCGGGCTCGTGGTCATCCTCGGGCTGGGCGTGTGGGCGGCCCTGCTGTTCACGATCGTGAGCTGGCTGGGCGAGACCCAGGGCCTGGCCCTCACGCTCGCCGGCGTGACCGGCATCATCGTGTCGATCGGCGTCACCGTCGACTCGTACGT
>JBKPAS010000131.1:0-4691 GCA_046744265.1 Actinomycetota bacterium | reverse complement strand
CACGCACCACGGCGTGTTGCCGTCCTGCTTGATCTGGTCGGTGAGGGCCATGAGGTCGTCCCACGTCTCGGGGACCTCGTAGCCCGCGTCGTCGAAGTCGTCCTTCGGGTACCAGATCATGGACTTGAGGTTGACGTTGCTCGGCAGGCCGTAGTGCTTGCCGTCGACCTCGACGTACGACATCAGCAGCTCGCCGAACCGGTCGGTGAGCTCGTCGATGTCGAACCCGAGGTCCTCGAGCGAGACGGCGCCGTTGTCCACGGCGTCGGCCACCGAACCCGGCTGGGGCAGCATCGCGAGGTCGAGGTCGCCACCCTGCGCCCGGATCTGCAGCTGCTCCTCGAAGTCGGACGAGGCCTCGATCTCGGCGGTGTAGTCGGCGTCGGCGTTGATCCGCTCGTCGATGATCGGCTGCAGGGACTCGGCCTCTTCGGGCTCCATCGCGCTGAGCACGTTCACCTCACCGGTGTTCTCGCCGCCGCCTTCGGCCCCGCCGTCGTCGTCATCGTCGCCGCACGCGGCGACGAGCATGACGGCGACAATCGGTAGCACCATCCATCGGCGAAATCGCATCACTATCTCCTCCCTTGAAAGGAACTCAGCTCTCCTGGCCCCCGTAGATGCCGGATCCGTCATCGGGGTCGAAGAAATGCAGACGGTGGGTGTCGACGACCAGGTCGATCGAGCCTCCCTGACGCACGCGTGCCCGCGGGCTCAGCCGGGCGATGACGTTCGTCTTGTTCCCGTCGGCGGCACCGGTGACCCGGGTGAGGGCGTGGGGGTCGACGTCGACCGCCAGCTCCTTCACGTCCTCCGTCACCGCTGGGGTGGCGTCGATCACGAAGTGGGCGAGCAGGTCGGACCCGAGCGCCTCGACCAGGTCGACCGTCGACGAGATGCGGTGGGCGGGCGGGGCGTCGGCGACGAGGGTGGCGTCCTCCATGTCCTCGGGGCGGATGCCGAGGACGACCTTGCGGCCCTCGTACTGCCGCAGGGCGGGGCGCTCGCTCGCCACGTCGGCAGGCACCGGCAGCCGGAAGCCCCCGGCCTCGACGACCAGCGTGCCGTCGGTGTCGGACGAGACGATGCTCGCCTCGAGCAGGTTCATGGCCGGCGAGCCGATGAACCCCGCCACGAACAAGTTCACCGGGTGCTCGTACAGGACCTGGGGCGTGTCGACCTGCTGCAGGGCGCCCTTGCGGATGACCGCCACCCGGTCGCCCATGGTCATGGCCTCGACCTGGTCGTGGGTCACGTAGATCGTGGTCACGCCGAGCTCGTGCTGCAGGCGGGCGATCTCGGCGCGGGTCTGCACGCGCAGCTTGGCGTCGAGGTTCGACAGCGGCTCGTCCATGAGGAACGCCTGCGGGTGGCGGACGATGGCCCGCCCCATGGCAACCCGCTGGCGCTGGCCGCCCGACAGCGCCTTCGGCTTCCGGCCGAGCAGCTCGTCGAGGTCGAGGATGCGGGCCGCGTCGCGCACCCGCCGGTCGATCTCCTCGTGCGGGACCTTCTGGAGCTTGAGCCCGAAGGCCATGTTGTCGAACACGCTCATGTGCGGGTAGAGCGCGTAGTTCTGGAACACCATCGCGATGTCCCGCTCCTTGGGCGGGACGTCGTTCACGACGCGGTCGCCGATGGTGACCGTGCCCTTCGAGATCACCTCCAGCCCGGCCACCATCCGCAGGACGGTGGTCTTGCCGCAGCCCGACGGCCCGACCAGCACCATGAACTCACCGTCGGTGATGTCGAGGTCGAAGTCGCGGACCGCCTCGGTGCCGTCCGGGAACACCTTCCAGACCTGGTCAAGAACGATCTGTGCCATCTCGGTCGCTCCATCGGGAGATGAGGTTGCGCCGCCCGGTCTCCGCCATACCCATTCGGCGGGCGGGAGGCGGCGCGGTGGTGGACCGTACGACGAGGTCGAGGTCCAAGTGGTGGATCTCGGGTGTGGGGGGTTCCTCGCTGGTGAGGGCCTCGAGCAGGAGGGCGACCGCCGCCTTGCCGCTCGCGAGCAGGGGCTGGCGGACCGTCGTGAGGCCCGCGTAGCTGGACACCTCGATGTCGTCGAAGCCGACGACCGACAGCTCGTCGGGCACGGCGATGCCCCGGGCCCGGGCGGCTTCGAGCACGCCGAGCGCCTGGACGTCCGACGCCGCGAAGACGGCGGTCGGCCGGTCGGCCGGGGCGGGCCGGTCGAACAACCGGCCCGCGAGGTCGCGGGCGACCTCGCGGACGTGCGGGCCGTGGCACACGTCCTCGGGCCGCTCGGCCAGGCCTGCCTCGGCCAGCGACTCGCGGTAGCCGCGCTCGCGATCCGCGCTCGAGGTGAACCCGAACGGGTTGGCCGGGTCGTCGCCGATGAAGGCGATGCGCTCGTGGCCCAGCCCCAGCAGGTGGCGGGTGGCGATGCGCCCGCCCTCGACGTCGTCGGTCACGACCGCCGGCACGCCGTGGCCCCGGGCGTCGAGGAGCACGACCGGCACGCCAGCGGCGGCCAGGCGGTCGAGGTCGGTGGCGGGCGGCGGCATGGACACGATGAGGAGGCCGTCGGCCCTGTCCCGCCGGGTGAGCGACGCCAGGTGCTCGTCACGGTGCACCGGCGACTCGACGTTGAACAGGACCAGGTCGTAGCGGCTGCCGTCGAGGCCGGCCATCACGCCCCGGAGGCGTTCGACGGCCGAGGCGTGGGTGAAGAACGGGACCACCGCCCCCAACGTCTGGCACCGCCCCCGCGACAGCCCCTGGGCCAGCGGGCTGGGCCGGTAGTCGAGCACCTCGATGGCGTTGAGGACGCGGGCGCGGGTCTCGGCGCTGACCCGGGGGCTGTTGTTGAGCACCCGGGACACCGTGCCGGCACCGACACCGGCGTACGCCGCGACGTCCGCGATGGTGACCACGGCCCCCCTCTCTCCCGGCTTGTCCCCTCTGCCCGGCGTATCTGCGCTTCACGTCTTACGCTTACGTGGAAGCGCTTCCACGTCAGATACGGGGAACTTACGCCCGGGTCGCCGGCATGTCAATGGAACCGCTTCCACAAACGGGGCGTGCGCGCGCCGACGCGACCCCTCCACCCGTTGGCGCTGGGCCGACGGCCGCGGCCGAGGCCGGTCGCGGGTCAGGCGGGGGCGGCGACCAGCTCGGGGGTGGGCTGGGCGTCGGCCGCCAGCCGGAGCGCCCGCTTGAACCACCAGGTCGAGACCAGCACGCCGCCGACCATGACGACCGCGCTGATGGCGGCCTTCGACAGAACGTAGGTCTCGACGGGCATCACCAGCAGCAGCACCAGCGTGACCGCCGCGTTGACCAGGTTGATCACGCCCCACAGGAGCGTGATGCGGGCGAAGATGCGCTCGATCGCCGGCCGGGCGAGCAGCGCCTCGGGCAGGGGGAACATGTCGGTCGCCAGCCGCTTGGCCAGCGGGCACCCGGCGGGCACCGACAGCAGGAACGCCCCGGCGACGAGCACGGTGGTCAGCGTCGGCTGCAGGAAGTAGACGAACACGCTGCCACTGGCGAAGGCGACGACCGTACGGGCCGTGAGGCCGAGCGCCGCGATCACGAGCAGCCCGGGCACGGGCTGGCGCCGCACCAGCCGGCGGACCAGCCCGACGTAGCACCAGGCCAGCGACGCCAGCAGGGCGCTCCAGACCCCCATGACGCGGAGCGTCCCGTAGAACAGGACCAGCGGGATGAGCGATGCCTCGACGGCGTGCGGCACCGCGTGGCGGGCCATGTCACGGAGGCGCGGGAGGTCGAAGTGAGCGGCGGCGGTCACGGTTGTCCCCAGCGGTCGCGGAAGCGGCACGGGGCAGACTGCCACCTGCGGGACCCCCGGCACAAGCCCGGCCCCGGTAACCCCCGTGACCTGGCCAGTCGCTGTTCAGCGCGGTCTGGTCGGTCATCATGTCAATCATGGACATGACACAGGACCCGGCCAACATCCCCGCGATCGACGACTGGAACCGCCTGCTCGACGGCCGGGTGGCCGTCGTCACCGGCGGCGGCGACGGCATCGGCGGGGCGATCTCGCGGCTGTTCGCCCGCCACGGCGCAGTGGTCGAGATCGCCGAGGTCGACGCCGACCGGGCCGACCGCGCGGTCGCCGACATCCGGGCGGCCGGCGGCACGGCCCGCGCCCACGTCGTGGACGTCACCACGGCCGACGGCGTGGCCGGGCTCGCCGAGGCGGTCATCGGCGCCCACTCGCACGTCGATGTCCTGGTCAACAACGTCGGCGACTACCGGCCGCTCGTGCGCTTCCGCGACTCGTCGCCCGAGTCGTGGAAGGCCATGTACGACGTCAACCTGTTCCACGTCTTCGCCGTCACTCGGGCGTTCATCGACCCGATGATCGAGCACGGCGGCGGGTCGATCGTCAACGTCCACTCGGTCGAGGGCTTGCGGGGCTACCCGGGCGAGCCGGTCTACGGGGCGATGAAGGCCGCCGTCGCCCACTTCACGACGTGCCTGGCGGTCCAGATGGGCCGGCACGGCATCCGGGTCAACGGCATCGGGCCCGACCTCACCCAGACGCCCCAGGTCGACTACCTGACCGGCTGGGAGGAGTCCCAGCACCTGTGGCCGTCGTGGGCCCCCGTCGGCCGGCTGGGCTGGCCAGAGGACCAGGCCCGCGTCGCGCTGTTCCTCGCGTCGGACCTGTCCGCCTTCGTGACCGGCCACAACGTGCC
>JBKPAS010000095.1:0-5184 GCA_046744265.1 Actinomycetota bacterium | reverse complement strand
GTCCTGGCTGGGCCTCGTCGGTGCCGTCCGGGCCGCGAACCGAGGCGCCGACGCCGCGGGCGACGAGCGCCGATGGTGGCGGCTGTTCGTCGTCGCAACCGTGCTGGCGCCGCTGGCGCACGGGCTGGCGGCGGCACATTTCGTGAGCCAGGTCGGCGTGCTGGCGCTGGCGCCCGACCGGCGCACGTGGCTACGGCGCTGCGCCCCCGTCGCGGCCGCCCTGGCCGCCGAGGGCGTCCTGCTGTTCGCCATGGGCGCCGGCGAGGTGGCGAACTGGATCGACCCGCTCAACCTGTCGCAGCTCGACAGCTTCCTCCACGTGCTCGTGGGCCGCGACCTGGCGCTGTGGGTGATCGGCCTGCCGGCCCTGGCCGGCATCGCCCTCGCCGTCGCCGCCGCAAGCGCCGGCCAGACACACCGGCCGACGAACGGCCACGATCCGACGGTCCGCACGGTCGATGCGTGGGCAGGCCTCGTACCCGTGTTCTGGGCGCTGGGGGCGCCGCTGCTGGTGCTCGGGGTCTCGGTCGTCCGCCCGTACGGCGAGCCCCGGTACGTGCTCGGGGCGCTGCCCGGCGTGGCGCTGCTGGTGGGCGCCGCGCTCGCCCGGGTCCGACCCGCAGGGTTGGCCGCGGCGGCCTGGGTGCTCATCGCAGCCACCTCGCTGCAGCACCAGTCGACCGTGACCACCGCCGGTGTCGAGGACTGGCCCGCCCTCACCGACCGCCTCGCCGCCGAGGCGCACGACGGCGACCGCCTACTGACCCCGGCCAAGCTCCGCTCGGCGCTCGACTACGCCTGGGCGGAGCAAGCCGAGCAGGCAGACCAGCCCCACCAGCCCCACATCGAGCCCCTGTCCCCCACGGACCCGATCGGCACGATCCGGCGGTTCTACGACCCGGTGTCGGGCACCATGCGCCAGCGCCTGCTCGCCGACCCGACCCACACTGTCTGGTACGTCGATCGCGACCACAAGCGCCTCGACGACGTCGAGGCCCTGATCGCCGACCGGCAGGTCGCCCGCCGCTACACCGCCACCGGACCGTGGGTGTTCGACGGCGAGCTCTACCTCGTCAGATTCGACCCACGCGAGCGATGACGAGGGGGTCTAGAACTAGCATCCAACCAGTCCTAGAGTGGTTCTAGAAGCCGATCCCGAGCAGCCCACGTCGAGAGCGACCATCATCTGTAGGCACACCGAG
This sequence comes from Actinomycetota bacterium, assembly GCA_046744265.1. Taxonomy (GTDB): domain Bacteria; phylum Actinomycetota; class Acidimicrobiia; order Acidimicrobiales; family VFJN01; genus DATCLS01. The sequence goes on along the minus strand of JBKPAS010000095.1, from coordinate 3,982 downwards.
AGAGGGGAAGGACCGACGTGACTGAGAGCGTCAGCGAAAGCGAGAACCCGGTAATCCCGTCGCCGACACCCAAGGCGACTCGGCCCATGACGAACCAGGACTGGTGGCCGAACCAGCTGAACCTGCAGGTCCTCCACCAACACCCGTCGCAGTCCAACCCGATGGGCGAGGGCTTCAACTACGCGGAAGAGTTCAAGAAGCTCGACGTCGAGGCCCTGAGGCAGGACCTCATGGCGCTGATGACCGACTCTCAGGACTGGTGGCCAGCCGACTACGGCCACTACGGGCCGCTGTTCATCCGCATGTCGTGGCATGCCGCCGGCACGTACCGCATCGCCGACGGCCGGGGTGGTGGCGGCGACGGCTCGCAGCGCTTCGCCCCGCTCAACAGCTGGCCCGACAACGCGAGCCTGGACAAGGCCCGCCGGCTGCTGTGGCCGATCAAGCAGAAGTACGGCCGCAAGATCTCGTGGGCCGACCTGCTGGTCTTCGCCGGCGACGTGGCCTACCAGTCGATGGGCCTCAAGACGTTCGGCTTCGGGTTCGGCCGCGAGGACATCTGGGAGCCCGAGGAGATCTTCTGGGGCCCTGAGGACACGTGGCTCGGCGACGAGCGCTACAGCGGCGACCGCGAGCTCACCGGTCCGTTCGGCGCCGTCCAGATGGGCCTGATCTACGTGAACCCCGAGGGCCCGAACGGCAACCCCGATCCGCTGAAGGCCGCCGTCGACATCCGTGAGACCTTCCGCCGCATGGCGATGAACGACGAGGAGACAGTCGCCCTCATCATCGGCGGCCACACGGTCGGCAAGACTCACGGCGCCGCCTCGGCCGAGTACATCGGCCCCGAGCCCGAGGGTTGCCCCGTCGAGGCGCAGGGCCTGGGCTGGCCGAGCACGTTCGAGACCGGCAGGGGGCCCCACGCGACCACCAGCGGCATCGAGGGCGCATGGACCGATAACCCGACGCGGTGGGACAACGGGTACCTCGAAAACCTGTTGTCGTACGACTACGAGCTGACGCAGAGCCCCGCCGGCGCGCACCAGTGGACGGCCACGAACCCTGAGGCGCAGGACGCGGTGCCCGACGCCCACGATCCGTCGAAGCGCCACGCCCCGATGATGCTGACGACGGACCTGGCGCTGAAGATGGACCCGATCTACGCGCCGATCGTCCAGCGCTTCCACGAGCACCCGGACGAGCTCGCCGACGCCTTCGCCCGGGCGTGGTACAAGCTGCTGCACCGCGACATGGGGCCGGTCACGCGCTACCTCGGCCCGTGGGTTGCCGAGCCGCAGCTGTGGCAGGACCCCGTCCCGGCGGTCGATCACGAGCTGATCAACGACGAGGACGTCGCCGCCCTCAAGGCCACGATCCTCGCCTCGGGGCTGTCCATCTCCCAGCTCGTCTACACGGCCTGGGCGGCGGCGGCCTCCTACCGCGACACCGACAAGCGGGGCGGGGCCAACGGCGGCCGCATCCGTCTCGCCCCCCAGAAGGACTGGGAGGTCAACAACGGGGGCGAGCTGAGCAAGGTGCTGCAGACGCTCGAGGGCATCCAGCAGGACTTCAACGGCTCGCAGTCCGGCAACAAGCGGGTCTCGTTCGCAGACCTGGTCGTGCTGGGCGGGTGCGCCGCCGTCGAGCAGGCGGCCAAGAACGCCGGGTTCGACGTCACGGTCCCGTTCGCGCCGGGGCGCACCGACGCCTCGCAGGACCAGACCGACGTCGAATCGTTCGCGGTGCTCGAACCCGCCGCCGACGGGTTCCGCAACTACGTGCGACCCGGCGAGAAGCTGTCGCCCGAGACGCTGCTGCTCGATCGGGCCAACATGCTGGCGCTGAGCGCGCCCGAGATGACCGTGCTCATCGGCGGCATGCGGGCCCTGAACGCCAACCACGCGCAGGCCAAGCACGGCGTCCTCACCGACCGGCCCGAGACGCTGACCAACGACTTCTTCGCGAACCTGCTCGACATGGGCACGGAGTGGTCGGCGTCGGTCGGGACCGAGGGCGTCTACGAGGGCCGCGATCGGGCCACGGGCGACGTCAAGTGGACGGCCACTGCGGTCGACCTCGTCTTCGGTTCGCACTCGCAGCTGCGGGCCCTGTCCGAGGTCTACGCCTGCGACGACGCCAAGGAGAAGTTCGTGCGCGACTTCGTCGCAGCGTGGGACAAGGTGATGAACCTCGACCGCTTCGATCTCACCTGAGGTCGCCGGCGTCTCGCTGATTTGGCTGGTTTGGCTGGTTCGGTGACCGGTTCGTCGTGAACCGGTCACCAGGCCGGCATGCTGGCGCGTCGTGTTGACGCCGCGTCTCGAGGTCCGCCTGCCGACGGAATCGGACCGCGCCCGGTTCGTGCAGCTCTTCTGCGACGCAGAGTTCACGGTCTTCTCGGGAGGGGTGCTCACGCCTGACGGGGCGCACCGCCGATTCGACGAAATGCTGGCTCGCGCCGCCGAGCTTCCCTTCGCCAAGCAGCCGGTGATCGAGCGTTTCTCGGGGACCATCGTCGGCTACGCCGGTGTCGACTGGTTCGCCTTCGAGGGCCGTCGGCGCCTCGAGTTCGGGTACAGGCTGGTCCCGGCGGCGCGCGGCCTGGGCTACGCCACCGAGGCGGGCCGGGCCGTGCTCGCCAGGGCGGCGGAGACCTACCGGGGCGAGATCTTCGCGATCATCGACCCGACCAACCACGCATCGCAGAACGTCGCCGCCAAGCTCGGGTTCACCTTCTGGAAGCAGGCCGTCGTGGCCGGCTTCCTCGACAACCTCTACCAGCTGCGCATCGACGGGGAGCGCCGTGGGGCCTGACCGGCCCGTTCCGTCTCTGACAGCGCGAGACTGGGCTCGTGCGACCACTCGCTGTGCACCACGTGTCGATCAACGTGGACGACGTCGACGCGGCGCTGGCCTTCTACACGGAGGTGCTGGGCCTTCGCCCCCGCACGGACCGACCGGACTTCGGGTTCGGTGGGGCGTGGCTCGACGCTGGTGGCCAGCAGGTCCACCTGCTCGAGGCCAAGGCTCCGGCCTCGCTCGGCCAGCACTTCGCCTTGCTGGTCGACGACCTCGACGGCACCGTCGCCGATCTCCGGGAGCGGGGCGTCGAGGTGAGCGACCCCACGCGCGTGGGGCCGGGCCGCCAGGCGTTCCTCACCGACCCGTCCGGCAACCTCGTCGAGCTCCACCAGGTCGCGAACTGAGCCACGGCGTCGCGTCAGCTCATGACGTGCGCGCGGTCGCCGGTGGGCAATGGGATGGTCTGGCGGAGGCGGAGACCAGCCCGGGCAGCGAGATCCTCGAACTCCGCCGTGGTGCGTTCCCGTCCGCCGGGAGCGAGAGCGAGCATCAGCAGGTCGGTCCGGGCGATCCGCCCTGCGGGTCCCATTCGAGCGAGGGGTATCCCCTTCGACCTCGTTCGTGGTGGCGAGGCGCAGCGCCGTGTCCAACAGCTCACCGGTCTCCGCGTTCAGGTTCGCGTCCAGCAGCCACTGGTTGTCCAACCCCCGGGACAGGTGCAGCTCCTGGGACCGCTCCGGCGTGGGCTCGCGGTCGGTGGCCTCGTCGCGCCAGCGGGCCATCACCCCAGCCGCGTCCTCCGCCGCCAACCCGGCCAGCGCCGGCACCAGCTCGGCCTCGTGCTTGGCGAACAGCTGGACGGTGTCCTTGCTGAGATGCGAGCAGATCGCCTCGACCTGCCCGCCCGACAGCACGCCCTCGAGGTAGGCCTGCAGCGTGACGGGCAGCGAGGTGAGCTTGCGCGCCTGGAGCGCCCACCCGGCCGCCCGGCGCCGCGACAGCCGGGCCCGCTCGGCCAACCAGCCGGTCAGCGACGTGGCACCGTCGAGCTCTCACAGCTCGGCTTTGTCGAACGCGCCGAGCGCCTCGGTGAGCCGGGCCCCCAGCTCGTCGTACACAAGGCGAGCGCTTCGGCCAGCGCGTCACCGTCGACCGGCAGGTTCAAGGACCGGATCTCGGC
>JBKPAS010000040.1:0-4311 GCA_046744265.1 Actinomycetota bacterium | reverse complement strand
AGCCAGAGCCGCCCGGCCCGCCAGCTTCCCCCGCCTGCGACCGCCACCGGCGCGACCGCCGGTTCAGCGCCTCGTCGCGGGTGGTCCGCAGCGCCCAGGTGCCGAACGGTCCGGTCCGCCGCCGGCCGCCACCCGCCCGCGGCCGGGCCGCGAGGAACGTCTGCTGGGCCACCTCGGCGGCCTCGTCCGCGTCGTGCAGGATGCGGTAGGCCACGTCGACGCACGGGTCGAACCACCGGTCGAACAGGGCGCGCAGGTCACCAGAGTCGCCCGAGTCCCCGTCGCCCGCACCTGCGGAGACGAGCCGCCCGGCCCGCAGCCGCCCTCGCTCCTGCACACCCGCATTGCATCACATGATCGTGCCCGCCGGCTGTCGGATGGCCGTCAGACGGCGTTCTGACAGCGCCCAGGCCCCGAACCGGGCCAGCCCGGTCAGCTCACCGCCACGATCCGATGGTCGGCGATGTGCCCGTCGGCGAGGTCCAGCAGGCCGATCGTCCGCCGGGGCTGGCGGCGCCGCTGCACCGCGGAGCCGGGGTTGAACAGCCGCTGGCCGTCGACGCCGACGACGTCGACCGGCTCATGGCTGTGCCCGAACACCACGACTTGGGCCTCGGGGAACCAACGCCGCATCCGCTTCTCCCGTCCCGCCCGGGCCCCTGAGTCGTGGACCATCCCCACCCGCACGCCGCCCAGCACCAGCGACAGCCGGTCCGGCAGGCGCCCCACCAGCTCACGGTCGTTGTTGCCGAGCACGGCGTGGACCGGGGCGAACGGCCCCAAGGTGTCGAGCAGGTCGGACGTGACGACGTCGCCGGCGTGCAGGATCACGTCGGCGGCCTCGGCCTCGGCCCACACCTCGGCCGGCAGCTTGGTCAGGTCGGCCCCGAGGTGCGTATCGGACAGGACGAGCGCGCGCACCAAGCCCACAACCAAGCGACCCCCGACCCTCACACCCCGAGAGAGCGGCCGATGATCTCCTTCATGATCTCGGTGGTGCCGCCGTAGATGCGGGTGATGCGGGCGTCGGCATAGGCCCGGGCGATCGGGTACTCGGCCATGTACCCGTATCCCCCGTGCAGCTGGACGCCCGTGTCGATGACCCGCCCCTGCAGCTCGGTGCACCACCACTTGGCCATCGCGGCCTCCTCGGCCGTCAGCGAGCCCTCGTTCAGCGCCAGGACGCACCGATCGATGAAGCTCTGGCCGATCTCGATCTCGGTTGCCATCTCGGCGAGGCGGAAGCGGCTGTTCTGGAACGAACCGATCGGCTGGCCGAACGCGTGCCGCTCGCGGGCATACGCCAGCGTCCACTCGAACGCGGCCCGGGCGGCGGCCACGCCCGACGCGGCGATCGACAGCCGCTCCTGCGGCAGGTTGGTCACCAGGTAGCGGAACCCCTCGCCCTCCTCGCCCAGCCGGTTGGCGACCGGCACCCTTGTGTCGGTGAAGAACAGCTCCGCGGTGTCCTGGGCGTGCAGGCCGACCTTGGCGAGGTTGCGCCCCCGCTCGAAGCCGGGGGTGTCCCGCTCGATCGCGAGCAGCGACATGCCCTTGTGCCGCTGCGCTGGGTCGGTCTTCACGGCGGTGATCACCAGGTCGGCGTTGATGCCGTTGGTGATGAACGTCTTCGAGCCGTTGACGACGTAGTGGTCCCCGTCACGGACCGCCGTGGTCGTCATCGACGCCAGGTCCGACCCGATGCCCGGCTCGGTCATCGCCACGGCGGTGATCAGGGTGCCGGCGCAGATGCCCGGCAGCCACCGGACCTTCTGCTCGTCATTCGCGAGGGACGTGAAGTACGGCAGGCAGATGTCGTTGTGCAGCGTGAGGCCGAGCCCGGCGGCGTTGACCCCCGCGGCCTGGATCTCCTCGCCGACCACGAGGTCGTAGCGGAAGTCACGGACGCCCCCGCCGCCGTAGCGCTCGTCGACGTCCATGCCCAGGAACCCGGCCGCCCCCGCCTTGGCGAAGATCGAGCGGTCCATGATGCCGTCGCGCTCGAACTCGTCGTTCCGGGGCACGACCTCCTTGTCGAGGAACTGCCGCACGCTGGCCCGGAACAGCTCGTGCGACTCCTCGAACAACGTCCTGCGCATGCCGGCCACGGTAACGCCGGCCAGCCGGCGGCCAATGGCCGGACTCAGGCCGACGACGACGCGAACGTCTTGATCGTCTCGTCGCAGAACGCCGGCAGGTCGTCGGGCTTGCGGCTCGTGATGAGCACGTTCGGCCCGGCGCTGTCGACGAAGACCTGCTCGTCGACCCAGGTCGCCCCGGCGTTGCGGATGTCGGTCCGCAGGCTCGGCCAGCTCGTGAGCGTCCGGTCGTGCACGACGTCGGCCTCGACCAGCGTCCAGGGGGCGTGGCAGATGGCCGCCACCGGCTTGCCGACCTCGAAGAAGGCCTTGGTGAACGCCACGGCCTCGGGCTTCGTCCTCAGCTGGTCGGGGTTGGCGACCCCACCCGGCAGAACCAGCCCGGCGTAGCGGGACACGTCCGCCCCGCCGACCGGTACGTCGACCTCGAACGTGTCGCCCTTGTCGAGGTGGTTGAACGCCTGGACCTGGCCCGGCTTCGGCGCCACCAGCACCGGCGTGCCGCCCGCCTGGACGACCGCCCGCCACGGTTGGGTCAGCTCGACCTGCTCGACTCCCTCGTTGGCGACGAGGAACGCGACCTGCCGTCCGTCCAGCTCTCCAGCCATCGGTGCTCCTTCCTCACTCACTCGTTGTGCTCGCCGATCCACTCGCCCTCCTCGGACAGGTCCTCGGACGCGAGCTCCTGTTCGATCGCCTCGCGGGTGGTCTCCTCGTCGGCGTTCTGCTCCGCCGTCTCCTCCGCCAGCTCCTCGGCACGCTCGACGTCCTCGTCCTGCCGATGCTTGCGGCCCGCGATCGTGCGCTGTTTCGACGTCATGGCCGCGTGCTTCCCCGCCAGGGCGGAGCGACACATACACCCCCCGCCACTCGCCGCCGACCGGCGGGACGGGCTAGACGAGGGCTAGGTGCGCCGGGTGGGCGGCCCGAACCGGGCGAGCTGGTCGGCCACGGCGTCGACCACCGTCGCCAGCTCCACGGGCAGCAGGTCGGCCGCCGCCTGGCCGTGCCCCGGCGAGTCACGCACGACGGCCTGCGGCCCCGTGGGACCCTCGGGCAGGTGGGCGAGGGGGACCACCCGGTGCCGCACGCTGTCGAGCGGCGCCCACCGGCCCGGGTCGTCGCCCAGGAACGTCACCACGCTGGGTGCCCGCACCGCCGCGGCCAGGTGGGACACCCCGGTGTCGTTGGTGACGGCGATCCGGGCGGCCGACAGCACCCCGGCCAGGTCGTTGACGCCCGTGCGTCCGCAGAGGTCGACGACCCGGGGCTCGCGCCGCCGCAGCTCGGTGACCAGGTCGTGCTCGCCCTCGGTGCCGGTGGCGACGACGGCGAGCTCGCGGTCGAGCAGCCACGTCGCCACGGCGGCGAAGCCCGCCACCGACCACCGCCGGTCGGGGCGCGAGGCACCCGGGTGGATCACCGCCAACCCCTGGTGCGGGACCGGCAGCTCGGACACCAGCGCCACGCCCCCGGTCATGGCGGCCCGGTCGGGGGGCTCGAGGTGGGCCTCGCCGATCACGCCCAGGCGGTCGACCAGCTCGAGCAGCCGGACCACCTCGTGGCCCCGCGTGGGGTAGGGGACGGCCAGCGCCCCCTCGGGCGCCGGCTGGTCGGGCAGGTGGTGGACCAGGCACCGGCGGGCGCCGATCATCGTGGTCACGAGGTTGCTGAGCGAGCCGTTGCCGTGCAGCTGGACGGCCAGGTCGAACCGCTGCCGCCGGGCCTCGGCGAGGGCGTCGAGCGCCCCCTCGACGTCGGTGGGGGGCGGGCACAGCAGCGGCAGTCCGTCGATCGGCAGCAGTTCGTCGATGTAGCGGGGGTAGGCGTCGAGCATCCACCGGCTGGACCACAGGCCGATCAGGGCGATGCGGGCGTCGGGGTAGCGGAGGCGCAGCGTCCGCAGGGCGGGGACCGCGCAGACCATGTCGCCGATGCCGGGCAGCGCCCGCAGCACGGCGACGCGCCCGACCCGGTCGAGCTCGTCGACGCTCGTGACCGGCCGCAGCTTCGTGGAGGCGCCTTCGGCGGACCGGTCGCCCGGGCCCGTGGCGCCGGGCAGGCGGACGGCGGCGTGCTCGGACGTCATGCCGGACGCCTCGCCGCTCGCTGTGCCGGACGCCCCGCCGATCGCTTCGCCGATCGCTTCGCCGCTCGCCGGATCATGCGGGTCGTCGAGTGGCCGGCGACCAGCGGGAGGACGACCACGCGC
>JBKPAS010000112.1:0-6829 GCA_046744265.1 Actinomycetota bacterium | reverse complement strand
GCCCCGGCGGCCACGGCCTCGCCGGCATGCGCGAGCGCCTGTCCCTGCTCGGCGGCACGCTCGACGCCGGCCCCCGCCCCGGCGGCGGCTTCGCCGTGCGCGCCCGCGTGCCCCTGGTCTCCGCATGACGGTGCGGGTGGTCGTCGCCGACGACCAGGAGTTGGTGCGCAGCGGCTTCGGCATGATCGTCGACGCCCAGCCCGACTTCGAGGTGGTGGGCGAGGCCGCCGACGGCGACGAGGCCGTGCGGGTCGCCCGCGACCAGCGGGCCGATGTCGTGCTCATGGACGTCCGCATGCCCCGCGTCGACGGAATCGAGGCCACCCGCCGCCTGGCGGGTCCCGACGTCGTCGACCCGGTCAAGGTCGTGATCCTCACGACGTTCGACCTCGACGAGTACGTGTTCGAGGCGCTGCGGGCCGGGGCCAGCGGGTTCCTGCTGAAGGACGTGCGGCGCGACGACCTGGTCCACGCCATTCGGGTCGTGGCCGCCGGCGAGGCGCTGCTGGCGCCGTCGGTCACCCGCCGGCTCATCGAGGACTTCACCCGCCGGCCCGTGCCCGGCGCCCGCACCCCGCTGACCGCGCTCACGCCCCGCGAGCAGGAGGTGCTCGAGCTGATCGGCCGGGGCTTCAACAACGGGGAGATCGGCGAGACGCTGTACGTGGGCGAGGCCACGGTCAAGACCCACGTGGGGCGGGTACTCATGAAGCTGGGGCTGCGCGACCGCGTCCAGGCGGTGATCTACGCCTACGAGGCCGGGCTGGTCGGCGCCGTCGGGCCCGGCGGGCCTGTCGGGCCCGGGGGTCCCACCCCGGGTGGACCAGGCTGATCCCACCCCGGCCCGACGACTCGGCGGGGCCCGCGGGCGGACGATCGGTCCATGTTCCAACGCCTGTCCTCCATCGCCCTCCGGGCCCCGCGGCGGGTGGTCGCCGCGTGGGTCCTCGTCGTGCTGCTCGGCCTGCCGGCGGCCGGCATTCTGTTCTCGTCGCTCGACGCCGACCTCGACGGCCCGGCGAGCTTCGAGTCCGAGAAGGTCAACGACCGGCTCGACGCCCTCGACCCCGGTGGCGGTGACGTCATGGCCATGGTCGAGGGCGCCACGGTCCGGCGGGCCGTGCTCGACCGGCTCGAGGCGCTCGACGGCGTCGAGGCCGTCCACACGGTGCCGAGCGCGGACGGCCGCGCCACGGGCATCGACGTCGACCTGGCCGGCGGCCTCGGGGACGACGCCCACGACGCCCTCGTCCAGACGGTGGCCGGCCAGCTGCGGGCAATCGACGCCCCGAAGGTGCTTGTCGGCGGCGAGTTGCTGCTCGACGAGGAGGTCGGTGATCTGTCCGAGCGCGACGCCCAGCGGGCCGAGGCCGTGTCGGTGCCGATCGCCCTCGTCGTGATGGCCGTCGTGTTCGGCGGCGTGCTGGCTGCCGGCCTGCCGCTGGCCATCGCCTTCGGCGGCATGACCGCCACGACGGTCGCCCTCGGCGCGGTGGCCTCGTTCACCGACATCTCGCTGTACGCCCTCAACGTCACGCTGATGCTGGGCATGGGGCTGGGCATCGACTACGGCCTGCTGATGATCAGCCGCTTCCGCGAGGAGCGGGCCGCGGGCGCGGACGTGCCCGACGCCGTGCGGCGCACGATGGCCACGGCCGGCCGCACGGTCGTGTTCTCGGCCGGGACGGTCGCCGTCGCCCTCGCCGGGCTGCTGGTGTTCGCCGACCCGACGATCCGCTCGCTGGCGATCGCCGGGATCGGCGTGGTGCTGGCCTGCATGGCGGCGGCGCTGACGCTGATGCCCGCCCTGCTGGCCCGTATCGGCCACCGCCTGCGGGTGTGCATGAACCGTGTCCCGGCCAACGACCACGGACCGTTCGCCCGCCTCGCCGGGCTGATCCAGCGGCGGGCCGTGCCGGTCGTCGTGCTGGTCGGCGTCGGGTTGGTCCTGCTGGCCGCCCCGTTCGCGGGCGCCCGCTTCGACGACACCGGCGTCAAGGCCCTGCCCCGCTCGTCGGAGACCCGCCAGCTCGCCGAGGCCGTCGACGAGCGCTTCCCGGGCGTCACCGCCGAGCCGGTCGACGTCGTCGCCGACGTGCGCCCCGACTCCCCCGCGCTCGCCGCCTGGCTGGGCCGGGTCGGCCGGCTGCCGGGTGTCGCGGGCGTCACGGTGGACGACGCCTCGACAGCCGACACCGCCGTGGTCGAGGTCCGGGCCGAGGGGCGGACCAACGGGCCGGTGGCCCAGCGGCTGGTGACGGAGATCCGCGGCCTCGACGCCCCGTTCCCGGTGATGGTGGGCGGGGACCCGGCCGAGATCGTGGACTTCCGGGAGTCGGTCGCGAGCCGACTGCCGCTGGCCATCGGTCTGATGGTCGTGGCCACGTTCGTGCTGCTGTTCCTGATGACCGGGTCGGTGGTGGTGCCCGTGAAGGCGATCGTCATGAACGCCCTGTCGCTGACCGCCACGCTGGGCGCGCTGGTCTGGGTGTTCCAGGAGGGGCACCTCGCCGGGGCGCTCGGCTTCGACGCCCCGGGCTCGCTCGACCTGGTCATGCCGGTCGTGATCTTCGTGTTCGCCTTCGGCCTGTCGATGGACTACGAGGTGTTCCTGCTGGCCCGCATCCGCGAGGCCTGGGAGGAGACCGGCGACAAACCACTCAGCCCCACCGCCCGCCCATCAGATGCCGGCGACTGGCGTCGCCGTCGTAATGATCATGCGGTCGCGACGGGCCTCCAGCGGTCGGGCCGCATCATCACCTCGGCGGCGCTGCTCATGGTCATCGTGTTCGCCGGGTTCGCGGCCGGCGAGATGGTCCCGCTCAAGCAGCTGGGCCTGGGGCTGGCGCTGGCGGTGATCGTCGACGCCACTGTGATCCGGTCGCTGCTGGTGCCGGCCACGATGAAGCTCATGGGCCGGTGGAACTGGTGGGCGCCGCGGCCGCTGGCCCGCCTGCACGAGCGCATCGGCCTGCGGGAAGAGCCGCAGGAGCGGCCGCTCGAGGCCGCTGCAGCCTGACTACTCGGCGCCGGTCAGCCAAGGGCGGCCGGCCGCCGCGAGATCGCTCCAACGCCCGGGGTCCTGGCCCGTCTGGCCCAGGTCCCCGGGCGTCGGCCCGATGCGGGCGGCAAGCGGGGACAGCGCCCCGGTGTCGAATCCGTACATCTCGGCCGCGCTGCCCCCGAGGATGGCCCGGGTCTCGTCGACGGGGATGTCGTGGAACGCGTCACGGAGCCACTGGCGCGTGTGCGGCCACGTGCCCTCGGGATGGGGGAAATCGTTGCCCCACATCAGGTTGCCCACGCCGATCTCGTAGCGGCGGGCCAGCTCGCGGCGCCGGGTGTTCGAGGCGCCGATGCCGCACTGGGCGTCGAACACCTCGCTGGGCCGGCGGGACAGGTTGGCGGTGAGTTGGTCGCCGAGCTTGCGCGACCCGTGCTCGCGGTCGAACGCCGTGTCCATCATCCAGAGCAGGTCGGCGGCCCAGAACGCCCCGCACTCGGTCACGACGAACCGCAGCCCGGGGTGGCGGTCGAAGGCGCCCGACCAGATGAGGAACCACAGCGGCCGCGACGACCACCACCGCACCTCGGTCACGTAGATGCCCACGTGCGGGCCGTAGGACTCCTTGTCGGCCGAGCCCGAGTGCACGTGCACGGGCATGGACAGCTCGGCGCACGTCGCCCACACCGGCTCGTAGCGGGGGTCGTGGTAGGGCGGGTACGGCTGCCACATCGAGGGGATGAGGATGCCGCCGCGCAGGCCCGACTCCCGGGCCCGCCGGATCTCGGCGACGGCCGCGTCCACGTCGTAGATCGGCACGATCGCCACCCCGCCTCGCCGGTCGGGGCTGGTGGCGCACAGCTCGGCCAGCCACCGGTTGTGGGCCCGGGCGCCGGCCATGAGGAGGGCCGGATCTGTGTCGCCTCCGGCGGCCAGCCCGGCGCCGAACGGGGCGCTGGCCCCGGCGGTCACCGCGTCGGCGTCGGGGAAGATCACCTCGCCGGCCACGCCGTCGGCGTCGAGCTCCTTGTCGCGGCGCGCGGCGTCCCACCCGCCGCGGAGCCCCTCCTCGTTGTCGCGCTCCCACTCCTCGGCGAACGACTGGTTGAGCATGCCCCGCTGGGCGAGCTGCAGGATCTTGGTCCGCTCGGCGAGGTAGTCGTCGAACGCCGGGCGGTGCTCGGGGTCGAGCCACTCGCGGTAGTCCGCGTTGGGCAGCCCGGCGTGGCAGTCCGACGAGATGACGAGGTAGCGGTCGGTGTCGGTGTCGCTGGCCATGGTCGTGTCCCCCTCAGCCCAGCTCGGTCATGTACGTCGGGTTGGTGCGGGCCAGCATTGAGGCGGCCCGGGCCTGGATCTGGGCGTCGGAGCGCTCGCTGGGCGGCAGGATCCAGAACGTGCGGCTGCGGATCGCGTCGGCGACCCGCCCGGCGACCTCCTCGACCGGCGTGTATTCGATCTGGACGCCGGCGTCGGCCATGCGCTTCTCGAACGACTCGATCGTCGTCGGCGGGGTCTTCCGGGGCGTGGCGTTCGCCAGCTCGGGCGGCCGGTTGCGCCACGACGAGAACAGGCCGGTGCGCAGCATCTTCGGCCCCGGGAACAGCACCGACGCGCCGATGCGGTCGCTTACCCCGGCGCTGGCGAGCTGGGCGTGCAGCGACTCGCTGAGCGTGACGACCGCGGACTTGGTCAGGGCGTAGATCGGGGTGCTGGGCAGGGGTGCGATGCCACCGTTGCCGGAGGACGTGTTGACGACGTGCCCCTCGTCGCCCCCGTCGACCATGGCCGGCACGAACGCCTTGATGCCGTGGATCACGCCCCACACGTTGACGCCAAGCGCCCAGCGCCAGTCGTTGAGCTCGTGGTCCCACATGTGGCCCTCGGCTCCGGCGCCGACGCCCGCGTTGTTGCACAGGACGTGGACCGCGCCGTGGGCGTCGAGCGCCTCGTCCCGCAGGCGAACCACCGAGTCGTAGTCCGACACATCGGTGACGACGCCCATGACGTCGTGGCCCTGTTCCCGCAGCTCGGCCACCGCCGCGTCGAGGACCGGGGCCTCGACGTCGGCGAGCACGACCCGCATGCCCTCGGCCGCGAACCGCTCGCCCATCGCCCGGCCGACGCCGCTGGCGCCGCCGGTGACGACGGCGACGCGCCCCCGCAGCTCCATCACTCGGTTCCCGTCGGCGACAGGTCGTCGTAGCGCTGGTGGACGTAGGGCGCGACCCAGTCGGCCGGGACCCGGCTGACGATCTCGCCCCGCTGGATGCTGCGCCGCTCGGACAACGTGATGCCCACCAGCCGGCGGACGGGCAGGTCGGCGACCGGGTCGAACCGCGACTCGCGCAACGTCACCGCGCCCTCGACGCGGGCCAGCGAGCGGGTCGTCTCGGTGCGCCGGCAGTACACGAGCGACGGCTCGGCGTCGAAACCCTTGCCGTCGGGGGCGGGCAGGAACTTGAGGTAGAAGTCGACGCGCTCGTCCTCGGGCGGAGTGTCGAGCTGCTCGGCGATCGTGCCCGCCACCTCGATGAACGTGACGCCCAGGCGGGTGACTTTGCCGACGAACTTGTTGCCGTCGCGCTCGAGCGTGACCTCGGCCAGCTTCTTGGGCTCGCCGAACGTCTCGCGCCCGCCGATCACCGACTGCTCGGTCGTCATGGGCATGACCAGCGGGTAGTTGCCGACTGTGCCCTCGTGGGCGGCCTGCACGGCGAACGTGCCGGCGCCGAACGGCGGCAGGCCCCGGCCGACGTCGACGGTCGCCACCGTGACCCGCACCAGCGGCTGGTCGGTGGGCGTGAGGGGCGGCGGCAGCACCGCGGCGACGACCTCGGGGTCGGTCTCGTAGATCGCGGTCAGCGAGGTGGCCCAGGCGCCGACCGACGTGGCCTCGACCTCCTTGTTGGTCAGCTGCTCGGGTGTGCGTGCGCCATAGCGGACACGTGGCATGGTCTGGTCCCCCCTCGTCGGGCCCATCGGGCTCGTCGGGCTCATCGGGCCGCCGGCTGCGGCTCGGCAGCGGCGGCGAACACCGGGCAGCGGAGCGCGTCCGGCGGGATCTCGTCGGCCCCCAGCGGCCGCGCCACCCGGTCGACGGCCGGACCCACCTGGGCGGCGACCGGAGCCAGGGCGTCGAGGTCGAAGCCGTACAGGCGGGCCGCGTTGCCGCCGACCATCGCTCGGACCTCGGCCGGGTCGACGCCGGCGAACGCCAGCCGCAGGTGCTCGGTGCTGTACGGCCAGCAGCCCTCGCGGTGCGGGAAGTCGCTGCCCCACATGATCTTGTCGACGCCGACCGCGTGGCGCAGCGCGACCTCCTGCGGGCGGATGAAGCTGGCGCCGACGTGGCACTGCCGGGCCCAGTACTCGCTGGGCTTCAGGCTCAGCCGGTCCATCACGTGGGCGCCGAAGATCTGCTCCTGCGAACCGAGGTCGCCGTCCTTGCGGGACATGCGGGCGTGGTAGTGGTCGAGCTGGGCGAGCTGCTCGGGCAACCAGGCCGTGCCCTGCTCGGTGAAGACCACCTGGAGGTCGGGGTGGCGCTCGAGGACGCCGGCGAAGATCAGGTGCCACAGCGCCCGGTGGGCCCACCAGGTGACCTCGAGCAGGAACATCACCTTCGCCTCGGGGTAGTCGCCGTAGTCGGGGGTGGCGCTGCCGGCGTGGTGGTTGAGCGGCATCTGCAGGTCCGCGCACGTGGCCCAGAGCGGCTCGTAGACGGGGTCGTACAGGGGCGGGAGCCCGCTGCCGGGGGGCGCGCCCGGCAGCAGCACGCCGCCCGCCAGGCCGTTGTCCCGCGCCCAGCGGACCTCGTCCACC
>JBKPAS010000026.1:0-6639 GCA_046744265.1 Actinomycetota bacterium | reverse complement strand
CGGCCACACCGAAGTCGTACCCGAGCCCCGGCCCGGGCCAGAGCGTGAAGACGAGATTTCGTGGCGGTCCCCCGGCGGGCCGGCCGATAGCCTTTGCGCACTTATGAGTCGTTTCCTCGACCTGGTCCGTGAGCGAGTCGTCGTCTACGACGGCGCGTTCGGCACCTACGTGCAAGAGCTGGAGCTGACGGCCGACGACTTCGGCGGTGCCCAGTTCGAGGGATGCAACGAGATGCTCGCCCTCACCCGGCCGGACGTGATCGCCGGCATGCATGAGGCGCACTTCCGCGCCGGGGCCGACGTCGTCGAGACCGCCACGTTCGGCGCCTTCGCGATCCCCCTCGGCGAGTACGGCATCCCCGAGCGGGCACACGAGATCAACGTCGCCGCCGCCCGCATCGCAAGAGACGTCGCCGACGGCCACGACGGCCTGGTCGCGGGCTCGATGGGCCCGGGCACCAAGTCGCCGAGCCTCGGGCAGATCAGCTTCCCCGAGCTGCGCGACGCCTACGAGGTCATGGCGCGGGGCCTCATCGAGGGCGGGGTCGACGTCCTCATCACCGAGACGCACTTCGACCTGCTGGCCCTCAAGGCGGCCGTCATCGGCGCCCGGCGGGCGATGAGCAAGACGGGCAGAACGGTCCCCCTCCAGGTCCAGGTCACCATGGAGCAGACCGGCACGATGCTTCTCGGCACCGAGATCGGCGCCGCCCTCGCGGCCGTCGAGGCCCTCAAGCCCGACGTGTTCGGCCTCAACTGCGCTACCGGCCCGGCCGAGATGCACGAGCACCTGCGCCACCTCAGCCAGTACGCCCGCCAGCCGATCTCGTGCCTGCCCAACATGGGCCTGCCGTCGGTGGTCGACGGCAAGATGCACTACGACCTCACGCCCGACGAGTTCGTCGACTACCAGACCCGGTTCGTCACCGAGCTGGGCGTCCAGGTCGTGGGCGGGTGCTGCGGGTCGACGCCCGAGCACATCCGCCAACTCGCCGCCGTCGCCAAGGACCTGACGCCGGCGCCCCGCACCCCCAAGCTCGAGCCGGGCGCCACGTCGATGTTCAGCTTCGTCCCCTTCCACCAGGACGCCAGCTTCCTGATCGTCGGCGAGCGCACCAACGCCAACGGGTCGAAGAAGTTCCGCGAGACGATGCTGGCCGGCGACTGGGACAGCTGCGTCAAGATCGCCCGCGACCAGGAGCGCGAGGGCGCCCACGTCCTCGACGTCTGCGTCGACTACGTCGGCCGCGACGGCACCGCCGACATGGACGAGCTCGCCAGCCGCTACGCCACCCAGGTCACCGTCCCCCTGGTGCTCGACTCGACCGAACCGCAGGTGATCGAGGCGGGGCTGCAGCGGCTCGGCGGCCGGGCCATCCTCAACTCGGCCAACCTCGAAGACGGTGAGGACGAGGGCAACCGGTTCGACCGGATCTGCCGCCTCGCCAAGGAGTACGGCGCCGCGATCGTCTGCATGCTCATCGACGAGCAGGGCCAGGCCCGCGACGTCGAGTGGAAGATGCGGGTGGCCCACCGCATCCACGACCTGGCGACCCAGCGCTACGGGCTCGACCCCAGCGACCTGATCTTCGACGCCCTCACGTTCCCGCTGTCGACCGGCGACGCGGACCTACGACAAGACGCGATGGCCACCATCGATGCCATCCGCCGCATCAAGGCCGAGCTGCCGGGCGTGTACACGACGCTCGGCGTGTCGAACGTGAGCTTCGGCCTCTCACCGGCCGCCCGCCACGTGCTCAACTCGGTGTTCCTGCACGAGTGCGTCGAGGCCGGGCTCGACTCGGCGATCGTGCACGCGGGGCGCATCATGCCGCTCAACCGCATCCCCGAGGACCAGCTCAAGGTCTGCCTCGACCTGATCTACGACCGGCGCGACGAGGCGGCCGGCTACGACCCGCTCGCCGCCCTGCTCGACGTGTTCGCCGACGTGAAGTCGGCGAAGGTCGAGAAGGAGGACCGGTCCGGCTGGCCGGTCGAGGAGCGGCTCAAGCACCGCATCATCGACGGCGACCGCGACGGCCTCATCGAGGACCTCGACCAGGCGATGGGCCAGGGCTTGGCGCCCCTGGCGATCATCAACGATGTCCTGCTGTCGGGCATGAAGGTCGTGGGCGACCTGTTCGGCTCGGGCCAGATGCAGCTGCCGTTCGTGCTGCAGTCGGCCGAGACGATGAAGACCGCCGTCGCCCACCTCGAGCCGCACATGGAGAAGGTCGACGGCCAAGACTCGGCCAAGGGCCGCATCGTGCTCGCCACCGTCAAGGGCGACGTACACGACATCGGCAAGAACCTGGTCGACATCATCCTCACCAACAACGGCTACGAGGTGCACAACCTCGGCATCAAGATCCCGATCGCCGAGATGATCGACAAGGCCCAGCAGGTGAAGGCCGACGCCATCGGCATGTCGGGCCTGCTGGTGAAGTCGACGCTGATCATGCGCGACAACCTCGAGGAGCTGAACGCCCGCGAGCTGTCGGGCATCCCCGTGCTGCTGGGCGGGGCGGCGCTGACCCGCTCGTACGTCGAGCGCGACCTGCGCGACGTCTACGGGGGCCGCGTGTTCTACGGCAAGGACGCGTTCGAGGGCCTCCACGTGATGGACAAGCTCGGCGCGATCAGGCGAGGCGACGAGTCCGACGACCCCGACTGGGGGCGGGTGCCGTCCGAGTCGCGCGTGCCGTCGCGGGCGTCGCTCGGGCTGGCCGAGAAGGACGAGGGCGGCGGTTCGTCGGCCGACGAGGTTCCCTCCCGCTCCCCCGACGTCGTGGCCGACAACCCCGTGTTCGTCCCGCCGTTCACCGGCGCTCGCATCGTCAAGGGCCTGCCGCTCGACGAGATCGCCGGCTACCTGAACGAGACCGCACTGTTCCGCAACCAGTGGCAGTTCCGGCCCGAGGGGGGCGAGAACGACGAGGAGTTCAAGGCCCGCATCCGGCCCCAGCTGCGGGCCGAACTGGCCAAGGCCAAGGCCGACAGCCTGCTCGTGCCCCAGGTCGTGTACGGCTTCTTCCACGCCAACGGCGACGGGAACGACCTGGTCATCTGGGCCGACGAGTCCCGCTCGGCCGAGCTGGCCCGGTTCCCGTTCCCCCGCCAGCGCAAGGCGCCGTACCTGTGCATCGCCGATTTCTTCCGCCCGGTCGACTCGGGCGAGGTCGACTACGCCGGGTTCTCGATCGTGACGATGGGGCCGGCGGTCTCCGAGCGGACGGCCAAGCTGTTCGCCGACGACCGCTACCAGGAGTACCTGCTGCTCCACGGGCTGGGCGTCGAGATGGCCGAGGCGCTGGCCGAGTACTGGCACCTGCGCATGCGGCAGGAGTGGGGCTTCGCGGACGAGGACGGTCCCACCCTCACCGGCCTGTTCCGCCAGCAGTACCGCGGCGGCCGCTACTCGTGGGGCTACCCGGCGTGCCCCGACCTCGAGGACAACGAGACGGTCCTGCGCCTGCTGGGCGGCGAGCGCATCGGCCTCGAGTGCAACGACGAGACCGGCTACCAGTACCAGCCCGAGCAGACGACCTCGGCGGTGGTCTGCCACCACCCGCAGGCGAAGTACTTCGTCGCTCGCTGAGCGGGGCCATGTCCCGCCGCCTGCGGCGGCGGGGCATGCCGGAAGGCGGACGTGGCCCGCTGAGGCGGGCGGCGTTACTCCCCGGCGAGGCTGGTCGCCAGGTCGGTGAGCTGGGCCGGCGTCAACTCGCCGACGGTGCGCGCGACGACCTTGCCGTCCGCCCCGACGAGCACCCAGAACGGGAACGCCGTCAGCCCGCCGGCGATGGCAGCCTCGCTGTCGGCGTCGTCGAGCAGCGCGGGCGCGGTCCAGCCCTCGCCGTCGAGCCAGTCGACGGCCGGGTAGTTGGGCCGCCGGGGGTCGTTGGCCGTGGCCACCGACAGCAGGCGGACGCCTTCCGGCAGCCCACCGTCGTCGACCCACCGCTGCACGACCGGCACCTCGCGCCGGCAGTGCGGGCACCAGTGGGCGAGGAACATGATCATCGTGGGCCGCCCGTCGGCCGCGATCGTCACGGGCCGGCCGTGGATGTCGGTGCCGGCGAGCGTGGGCATGGTGGACCCGACCGCCGGGTCGTCGCCCTGGTCGGGCAGCGGCGGCAGGTCCTCGCCGTGGACCGTGGCGGCCTCGGCCACGCCGGACGTGTCGCTCCTGTCCGAACCCCCCTCGCCGTCGCCGTCATCGCCGCCGCCGGCGACCAGGGCGATGACCAGGGCGGCGGCCACCGCCACCACCAGGCCGCCCAGGACGAGCCGGGTGGCGAGGGGGCTGCGGTTGCCCATGCCGGGCTTGCCGGACCCGGGAGCAGCGGCGGGCCTGCGGGTCGGCGGGCGGGCACGGCTCGGGCTCATCGCGACTCCTCGAGGGTCGGCAGGGAGCAGAGCAGGGCGACGATGGCGGCGAAGCCCGACAGGGCCATCGTCGGGATGGTCAGGTAGCCGAGGCGTTCCACCCAGATCGTCGTGCAGGGGTTGGTGGGGTCGCACGAGCCGGACTCCAGCGACGGGGCCCGCTCGATCAGCACGTGGTAGGCGGACACGAGCCCGCCGCCCACGGCGAGCGGCAGGGCGTACCAGCGCACGCCGCTGTCCCGCCGCCAGGCGGCTATGGGCAGGATGACGGCGAGCGGGTACATGCCGATCCGCTGGAACCAGCAGAGGCGGCACGGCGGGAAGTCGGCGACCTCCGAGAAGTAGAGGCTGCCCAGCATGGCGACGACGGCCACAGCGGCGGCCAGCGGCAGCGCCACCGGGCGGAGGGCGGCGAGCAGGTCCTGCGGCCACGCTGCCGCCGGCCGGACCAGGCGGGCAACGGTGGTCACGACCACGGCGACGGTCACGGCCTCGGCGACGAGGGCGAGCAGCGCGAGGAACAGGCTGACTTGGTCGACGGACATCGGATCAAGGGGGCATGGCTCCGGGCGGGCGCCCCGCGCCGGGCACCCTACCGCCGGCCTGGGTCGGCTCCCGGTGCGGGGCCGCGGGGCCGCTACCGTCGGCGGGCGATGGACAGCACCGTCGTGACCGTCCGCACCGGCGGCCGCCCGGCCGTCGCCGACCTGACCGACGAGGTCGCCGGGTTCTGCCGATCACGGGGCGACGGCCTGGTGTCGGTGTTCGTACCCCACGCCACGGCGGGCGTGGCCATCATCGAGACGGGCGCCGGCAGCGACGAGGACCTGCTCGCCGCGCTCGGCGACCTGTTCCCCCACGACGGCCGCTGGCGGCATCGCCACGGCTCACCGGGGCATGGGGCCGACCACGTGCTGCCGGCGCTCGTGGCCCCCAGCGTGACCGTCCCGGTCCTCGACGGCCGCCCGGCGCTCGGCACGTGGCAGTCGATCGTGCTCGTCGACACCAACGTCGACAACCCCGAGCGCGAGGTCCGCCTCAGCTTCCTCCCCGGCTGAACGGCAGAGCGGCCTACGCCGACTTGCGCTTGGACGACTTCGCCGCCCGGCGCTTGGGGGCGGCCTCCTGGGCCTCGGCGCCGTCACCCTCGGCCGCCGCGCCGCCGTTGGCCGACGCGGAACCCTGCTTGGCGGTGGGGTGGCGCGTGCGGGCCTCCTTGGCCTCCTTCACGCTGGCCTCGAGGGCGGCCATGAGGTCGACGACCTTCTCCTCGGCGGCTGGCGCCGGGGCGACCACGACCTCTTCCTCGCCGGCGGCCTTGCGCTCGACCAGGTCGAGCACCTGGTTGCGGTACGTGTCCTCGAACTTGTCGGGCTCGAACGGCTCGGTGAGCGACTCGATGAGCTGGCTCGCCATCTGCAGCTCGCGGGCGGAGACGTCGGTCTCGGTGACCCCGTCGATCTCGGCCAGCTCGAACGGGTCGTTCACCTCGTCGGCGTAGACCATCGTCGACAGCACGAGCACCCCATCCTTCGAGCGCAGCGCGGCGAGGTACTGCTTGGTGCGCATGACGAAGCGGGCGATGGCGACCTTGTTCTCCTCCTCCATCGCCTGGGCCAGCAGGGCGTACGGCTTGCGGGCGGCCTTGTCGGGCGCCACGTAGTAGGCCGCGTCGTAGAACAGCGGGTCGATCTCGTCGAGGTCGACGAACTGCTCGATGTCGACGGTGCGCGAGGCCTCGGGGTCGAGCGAGGCGAGCTCGTCGTCGCCGACCAGCACGTAGTCGCCGCTGGCCAGCTGGTAGCCCTTCACGATCGCCTCAGCGGGGACCTCCTCGCCGTCGGCCGCCGACACCTTCCGGTACTGGATCCGCGCGCCGCTGCGGCTGTCGATCTGGTTGAAGTGGACGTTCTTGCGCGACACCCCGTTGAACAGCTTGATCGGGATGTTCACCAGCCCGAAGCTGATGGCGCCGCTCCAGATGGCACGAGGCATAGGGGCAGTATTCCCGGTTGGAAGCCCGATGAGAAGCCAAGCCCGAGCGCAGAGGGCTGGCGACCTGGGCAAACGGGCCTTCCGAGCTGACATGCTTACGCGATGCTGACGCGCCGCCGGTTGGTACCCGCCCTCGTCCTCGTCGGGGTGCTGCCGCTGCTCGGGGCCTGCGCCGCCCCGGCCCAGGCACGGACCCGGCCCTCGCCGCCGGGCGCCGAGGCGGCCGTGCACATGAACGAGGTCCAGGTGCTGGGG
>JBKPAS010000143.1:0-5209 GCA_046744265.1 Actinomycetota bacterium | reverse complement strand
GTTCCCGCCCGGCTCCTGGGCCAGGTTGCGGGCGATGCGGCCGCCGGCTAGGCCCACCCCGAATGCGCCGAGCAGGAACAGGCCGGGCCGGTTGCGCCCGAAGTCGCGGAGCTCGCCGAGCGCGTCATCGACGCCGCCCTGGCGGAGGCGGTCGGCGAGGCGATGGGTGCGCTCGCCCGCCTGCCGGACCAGGTCGGTCGCCGGTCCCGGCTCGCCCCGCTCGCCCATCGACCGGAGCTGCCGGGTCAGGTCGTCGAGGCCGTCCGCCAGGCGCTGGGCCTGGGCCTCGGCCTGGTTGCGCAGCTCCTGGCGGGCGTCGGAGGCCAGCCGCCGGGCCTGGTCGCCGGTGGCCCGGACGACCTCCTGCGCCTCGCCGCTCGCGGTCGACGCCACGTGCCGGGCGCGGTCCCCGGCCGAAGACGCCACCTCGCGGGCCTGCTCCCGCCCGGTCGACGCCACGTCCCGCGCCCGCTCGGCGGCGCCGGCGCCCTCGTCCTCTCCGCCGCCGCCGACGCGGGGCGCCAGCGTGTCGCCCAGTTCGGGGTCGTCGCGTGCCGGTCCGCCCGACACCGGCCGATCGTCGTAGCTCATCGCACGTCTCCTCGTCCCTCCGCGTCCGGGTGGTGGGTCGGCACCTTCCCGGCGCCCGGGAGAGCAAACGGCAGGGTGGGACGTGCGGGCCGGGGTCAGTCGGCGAGCGTGAGGATCTCGGCGCCGTCGTCGGTCACGAGCAGCGTGTGCTCGAACTGGGCGGTGCGCCGGCGGTCGACGGTAACGGCGGTCCACCCGTCGTCCCACAGCTGGTGCTGCCAGGCGCCCATCGTGATCATCGGCTCGATCGTGAACGTCATGCCCGGCTCCATGATCGCGGTCGCCCGGGCGTTGTCGTAATGGGGGATCTGCAGGTCGGTGTGGAACTGCTCGGCGATGCCGTGCCCCACGAACGCCCGCACCACGCCGTAGCCGCGCCCCTCGGCGTGCGCCTGGATCGCCCGGCCGATGTCGCGGATCGGCCGGCCCGGCTTGACGGCCACGATGCCCCGGTCGAGGCACTCGCGGGTGACCCGGATCAGGTCGGCCGACGCCCGGTCGATCGTGCCCACGGGGAACGTGGCGTTGGTGTCGCCGTGCACCCCGTCGAGGAAGATCGTCACGTCGAGGTTGACGATGTCGCCGTCGACCAGGGCCCGGTCGTCGGGGATGCCGTGGCAGATGACCTCGTTGACCGACGTGCACAGCGACTTGGGGAACCCGCCGTAGTTGAGGGGGCTGGGGTAGCCGCCGCGCCGGATGCACTCCTCGTGGCAGATGGCGTCGAGCTCGTCGGTCGTCACCCCGGGCGCCACCGCGGCCCCGACCGTCTGCAGGACCTCGGCAGCCGCCCGGCACGCCTTGCGCATGCGCTCGATGACCTCGGGCGACCGCACCGGGTTCTCGGGCACCCGGACCGGCACGCCGGTCTCGGCGTACGGCGGGCGGGCGATCTCGGGCGGCACCGGCCGGGGCGGGCTCTGCCGACCGGGCCGGATGTGGTCGGTGCTGGCCTTGTGGCAGCGCTTGAACTTGCGGCCGCTTCCGCACCAGCAGGGGTCGTTGGCCTTGGGAGCGACGAGCGTTGGGGTCGGTGGCATGACCAGTCCAGGCTATCGATGGTGTCCATCGTCGGTGTCCGTCCCCGCCATGATGGAGCTTGTCAGAGCCGTGACAGCGTCGTCACCCTCCGGAGGTTGCCATGCAGGTCACGCTTTCGGGCGTCGAGCTGAGGCTCGTGCGCCTGCCGCTCGCCACGCCGTTCCGCACCGCGCACGGCATCCGGCGCGAGCGTGACGTCGTGATCGTGCGGGCGCTGGCCGCCGGCGGCCCCGACGGCTGGGGCGAATGCGTCGCCGAGCCCGAGCCCACCTACTGGCCCGAGTACACCGCCGGGGCGCTGCACGTGCTCGAGCACCACCTCGTGCCCCGCATCCTGGCCGGGCGGCCGCTCGGCGAGGTACGGGGCCACGCCATGGCCAAGGCCGCCCTCGAGTGCGCGGCGATCGACGCCGGCCTGCGGGCCGAGGGCCGGTCGATGGCCGCGTTCCTCGGGGCGACGCGGCCCCGGGTGCTGACCGGCATCGCGCTCGGCATGACCGACACGGTGGACGAGCTCGTCGCGGCCGCCGTCCGCTGGTACGACGACGGGCACCGGGCGTTCAAGCTCAAGGTCGGGCCCGACTGGCACGTCGAGCCGGTCCATGCGGTCCGCAAGGCGCTCGGCGACGAGGTGGAGCTGATCGTCGACGCCAACGGGTCGTTCCGCAGCGACCAGCGCGACGACCTGGCCGTACTGCGGGCGCTCGACGAGCCGGCGCTGCGGCTCATGGCCATCGAGCAGCCGTTCCCACCCGACGACCTGGTGGGACACGCCCGGCTCGTGCCGCAGGTCGACACGCTCGTGTGCCTCGACGAGTCGATCGGCTCGCTGGGCGACCTCGACGCCGCGCTGGCCCTCGGGGCCTGCGACGCGCTGAGCCTGAAGGTCGGGCGGGTCGGGGGGCTGGTCGAGGCGGTCCGCATCCACCGGCGGTGCCGGGACCAGGGCATCGACGTGCGGTGCGGGGGCATGCTCGAGACCGGCGTGGGGCGGGCGCTGAACCTGGCGGTGGCCGCGCTGCCGGGGTGTACCCTTCCGCCGGACCTGGCGCCGTCCGCCCGGTACTTCGCCGAGGACCTCACCGAGCCCTTCGAGGGGCTGAGTGGCACCATGACCGTGCCCAGTGCTCCCGGGCTCGGTGTCGAGCCCCGACCCGAGGTGCTCGACCGCACCACGGTGAGCCGGTTGATGCTCAGGGCCGACCCGTGACCTCTCCTCCCGAGGACGATCCCGTGACCATCCATCCGCCGGCAACGGCGCCGGCGCACACTCCTGCGGCTGCGGAGCTGCCCGTCACGTTCGACGACGTGACCGCGGCGGCCCGCCGGCTCGAAGGCGAGATCGAGCGCACGCCGAGCGCTCATTCCCGCACGCTGTCCGACGTCCTGGGCTGCCAGGTGATCGTCAAGTTCGAGAACCTGCAGTTCATCGCCGCCTTCAAGGAGCGCGGCGCCCTCAACAAGCTGCTCGCCCTCACCGACGACGAGCGGGCGCGGGGTGTCGTGGCCATGTCCGCCGGCAACCACGCCCAGGCGGTCGCCTACCACGCCAGCCGGCTCGGCATCGACGCCACCATCGTCATGCCGACCAACACGCCGTTCGTCAAGGTGCAGCGGACGCAGGAGCTCGGCGCCACCGTCGTGCTGCGGGGCGCCGGCATCGCCGAGGCCGAGTCCGAGGCCTGCCGCATCGTGGCCGACGAGGGGCGGACCTACGTCCACCCGTTCGACGACCCGGCCGTCATCGCCGGCCAGGGCACGTGCGCGCTCGAGATGCTGGCCGACAACCCCGACCTGGACGCTTTGGTGGTCCCCGTGGGCGGGGGCGGGCTGCTCGCCGGCATGGCCGTCGTGGCCCGCGAGCTGCGGCCCGACATCGACCTGGTCGGCGTGCAGACCGAGCGATACCCGTCGATGGCGGCGCACGTGCGGGGTGTGGATCTGGCGTGCGGCGGCGCCACGCTGGCCGAGGGGATCGCGGTACCGCGGCCGGGGGTGCTCACGTCTCAGATCATCGATGCGCTGGTCGACGATGTGGTGACGGTGTCCGAGGACCACATCGAGGAGGGCATCAACCTGCTCCTCGAGATCGAGAAGGTCATCACCGAGGGCGCCGGGGCCGCCGGCATCGCCGCCATGATCGAGCACCGAGACCGGTTCGCCGGGCGGCGGGTCGGCACCGTGCTGTCGGGCGGGAACATCGACCCCCGGCTGCTGGCGTCGGTGATCATGCGGGGGCTGATCCGCAACGGGCGGCTGTCGCGCCTGCACATCGAGCTGCCCGACGTGCCCGGGGCGATGGGGACGGTCTCGACGATCCTCGGCAAGGTGGGGGCCAACATCGTCGAGATCCTCCACCAGCGGATGTTCGTCGACGTGTCGGCGAAGTCGGCCGCCATCGAGGTCACGCTGGAGACCCTCGATCATGCGCACGTGCAGCGGGTGGTGGCGGCTCTGGAGGCCGCCGGGTACCCCGTACGGCTCGACAGCTTCACGTCGCGGGACGTGACGGGGCCGGGCTGACGCCGGTTTTGTCCGCCGGGCTTCATCCGGCGAGACGGCGGTGCCGAATCCTGGGCGGTGATCTCTGCGACCGTGTGGCGTGCCCCGGCTCGTCCCTCTCGTCCGGCTTGGGCGGGCGGGGCGGCCGGAGCCGGCTGGCGGCGGCCGATACAGTCGGCGGCCGGAGGACGTGGCGTGGTCTGGGGGCATGACGCAGCGGGCGACGAGGCACTGATCGCCGCGGTCGGCGAGGGCAGCCAGGACGCCCTGGCCGAGATCTATCGCCGCTATGGCGGGGCCGTCTGGGCCGTGGCCCGGCGGGTGTGCCGGAACGCCGAGCTGGCCGAGGAGGTGGCGCAGATCGTCTTCACCGAGCTGTGGTCCCGGCCGGGCCGGTTCGACCCGGAGCGGGGCAGCCTGCGGCCGTGGCTGGTAGCGCAGGCGCATTCCCGGGCCGTCGACGTGGTCCGGTCCGAGGACGCCCGCCGGCGGCGGCAGGAGCGCGACGCCCAGCTGTCGCCGCCTTCGCACTCGGCGGAGGTCGAGGTCGAGGTCAACGCCGCCGCCCTCGCCGCCGACGTGCGGGCCGCGGTCGACCGACTGCCGGTCGACGAGCGTGATGCGATCCTGCTCGCCTACTTCGGCGGGCACACTTACACCGAGACCGCTGCGCTGCTCGGTGCGCCCGAGGGCACGGTGAAGAGCCGCATCCGCCGTGGGCTGCAGAACCTGCGGCGAGCGTTGGAAGCGGAGGGGGTGACGAGGTGAGCCCTCCATCGAACCGGCCCGGTGCGCCCGGTGCTTCCGCCGGCGAGCACCCGCTCGACAACCTGGCGGCCTACGCCCTCGACGCGCTCGACCCCGCGGCCCGGCGGTCCGTCGAGGCGCACCTCGCCGGCTGCGCCACGTGCCGTGCCGAGCTGGCGAGGCACCACGCCGCGCTCGCCGCCCTGACCCCGGACGAACCCCCGCCCCCGTCCGTGTGGCAGCACATCGCCGCCACCCTCGACACCGCCCCGTCACCCCATGCGCCCCCGGCCGCCGAGCCCGCCGCCGGCGGCGCTCCCACCGGTAC
>JBKPAS010000151.1:0-4680 GCA_046744265.1 Actinomycetota bacterium | reverse complement strand
GGCTCGCCCGACCCGTTCGTGGTCGTCGAGGCCGGGGCGGGACCGGGTGCGCTGTGCCGCTCGGTGCTCGCCGCCCGGCCCGACTGCACGCTGGCGCTGCGCTACGTGCTGGTCGAGCGCTCGGCGGCCCTGCGGCGCCGGCACGCCGAGCGGCTGCGGCTCGAGGAGCCGGCCCTCGCCTTCGCGCCGGTCGACCGTGACACCGAGGAACCGGTCGCCGGCTCGCCCGCCGGCCCGATCGTCGTCAGCCTGGCCGCCTTGCCCCGCGTGGCCGGACCGTCGGTGGTGCTCGCCAACGAGCTGCTCGACAACCTGCCGTTCGGGCTGGCGGAGCGCCGGCGGGACGGGTGGTGGGAGGTCCGGGTCGACTGGACGGACGCGCCCGCCGCGGGCGAGGGCCGCTTCGTCGAGCGGACGGTCCCGCTCGACGACGAGCGGGCGGCCATGCTCGACCGGCTGGCGCCGGACGCACCCGACGACGCCCGGATCCCGCTGCAGGACGCGGCCCGGCGGTGGCTGCGCGAGGCCCTTGCCCTGGCCGGGGTCGGCGCCGGGGTCGGGGCCGGGGCCGGCGGGCGCGTGGCCGTGATCGACTACGGCACCACGACGGCCGAGCTGGCCGCCCGGCCCCAGGACGAGTGGCTGCGCACGTACCGCAGCCACACCAGGGGCGCTGGCTACCTCGCCGACCTCGGGTCCCAGGACGTGACCGCCGAGGTGGCGTTCGACCAGCTTGCCCTCGTCCGGACGCCGGCGAGCGACCAGCCCCAGGCCGAGTGGCTGCGCGCCTGGGGCCTGGACGAGCTGGTCGAGGACGCCCGCCGGGCCTGGTCCGAGCAGGCGCACGTCGGCGACCTGGCAGCGCTCACGGCCCGCAGCCGGGTCTCCGAGGCCGCCGCCCTGACCGACCCGTCGGGCCTCGGCGCGTTCCGGGTCGTGGAGTGGGTCTAGACGCTACGACAACTACGACGCGGCCTCGCCGGCCGCCTGGGACTCGAGCAGCCGCTCGATGCCGGCGATCACGAACTCGATGCCCATCGCGAACTCGGCGTCGGGCTCGGGCGGGTGCTCGTCCTGCACCGTCCGCACGTTGGGGAAGCGGGCCAGGTCGATCTCGTGGCCCTCGTGGACCCGCGCCGGGCGCAGGTCGTCCCCCACGTTCTCGGCGACGTGGCCGAGCGTGAAGCTGGCGATCACCTCGAGCACCCGGTCGGCGGTCGGCAGGTCGAGCCCGATGCTGCGCAGCTCGACCAGGGCCGACTCGACGAACGCCACCGTCCCCTCGGTGATGAGCGGCCGGCCCGCGACCAGGCGGATCGCCCGTGGGTGGCGCAGCAGCGCGTCGCGGAACATCGCGGCGTGGATGCGCAGCCGCTCCTGCCACGACCCCGGGCCCGGCGTGATCAGCGGCATCTCCTTGAAGACCTGCTCGACCACGCCCTCGATCAGGTCCTGCTTGTTCTCGACGTAGCTGTACAGCGACATCGCCTCGACGCCCAGCTCGCGCCCGAGGCGCCGCATCGTGAGCGCGTCCAAGCCGTCGCGGTCGACGAGCTCGAGAGCGGTCCTCAGCACGCGCTCCCGGGAGAGGCCGGCCCGTGTCCGGGGGGGCATCTCCGTACGTTGGCACGTCCGGCGGCTCGGCGGCCAGGATGCTGCCCGGCGAAGCGGCCTGACTAGGGTGGCAATAGGCCAAGATGCCAAGCAATCCGACCGTCGAGGGGGGTCTCCCATGGCCGACGAGCAGCCCGGTGCCGCCACCGCCGCGATCGAGGACTACCTGGTCGAGAACCGCACGTTCCCGCCGCCCGAGGACTTCCGGAAGCACGCCCTGATCACCGGTGCCGACGTCTACCAGGAGGCCGAGCGTGACTGGCAGGGCTTCTGGGCCCGCCAGGCGTCCGAGCTGCTCGACTGGTCGGCGCCGTGGGACACGATCCTCGAGTGGGACCTGCCATTCGCCGAGTGGTTCGTCGGCGGCAAGCTCAACGTCGCCCACAACTGCCTCGACCGGCACGTGGCCGCCGGGCTGGGCGACCGGGTCGCCTACCACTGGGAGGGCGAGCCCGGCGACACCCGCACGATCACCTACGCCGACCTGCTCGACGAGGTGCAGCGGTTCGCCAACGTGCTCAAGGGCCTGGGGGTGGCGAAGGGCGACCGGGTCGCGATCTACATGCCGATGATCCCCGAACTGCCGGTGGCGATGCTGGCCTGTGCCCGCATCGGCGCCCCCCACTCGGTCGTGTTCGGCGGGTTCTCGGCCGACTCGCTGTCCGACCGCATCAACGACGCCGAGTGCAAGGTCCTCGTGACGGCGGACGGCGGGTTCCGGCGGGGCCAGGCCCACCTGCTCAAGCCGACGGCCGACCTGGCGCTGGCCGACACGCCGTCGATCGAGCACGTCGTCGTCGTGGCCCGGGTCTCCGGGCACCCCGACTCTCCCGACGCCGCGGTGGACATGACCGACGGCCGCGACCACTGGTTCCACGAGCTCATGCAGGGCGCGGACACCGCCTGCCCGCCCGAGCCGATGGACAGTGAGGACCTGCTCTACCTGCTCTACACCTCGGGCACGACCGCCAAGCCCAAGGGCATCATGCACACCACCGGCGGCTACCTCACGCAGGTTGCGTTCACCCACCGCTACGTGTTCGACCTGCACCCCGAGTCCGACGTCTACTGGTGCGCGGCCGACATCGGCTGGGTGACCGGGCACAGCTACATCGTCTACGGCCCGCTGGCCAACGGGGCGACGAGCGTCATCTACGAGGGCACGCCCGACACCCCGGGGAAGGACCGGCTGTGGGCGATCGCCGAGAAGTACGGCGTGACGATCCTGTACACGGCGCCCACCGCCATCCGGACGTTCATGAAGTGGGGCACGCAGGAGCCCGAGTCGCACGACCTGACGTCCCTGCGCCTGCTGGGGTCGGTGGGCGAGCCCATCAACCCCGAGGCCTGGGTGTGGTACTGGAAGCACATCGGCGGCGGCCGCTGCCCGGTGGTCGACACCTGGTGGCAGACCGAGACGGGGTCGATCATGATCTCGCCGCTGCCGGGGGCGACGACGCTGAAGCCCGGTTCGGCGACGTTCCCGCTTCCCGGCATCGCCGCCGAAGTGGTCGACGACGAGGGCAACCGGGTCAACCGGGGCGGCGGCTACCTCACGCTCACCCGCCCCTGGCCGGCGATGCTGCGGGGCATCTGGGGCGACCCCGAGCGCTACCGCGACACGTACTGGTCGCGCTTGGGCGACCGCTACTTCGCCGGCGACGGGTGCAAGGTCGACGACGAGGGCTACATCTGGCTGCTCGGCCGGGTCGACGACGTCATGAACGTGTCGGGCCACCGCATCTCGACCACCGAGGTCGAGTCCGCCCTGGTCGACCACCCGGCGGTCGCCGAGTCGGCCGTGTGCGGCGCCACCGACGCGGTCACCGGCCAGGCGATCATCGCCTACGTCACCGTGCGGGGCGGCAACGACACGACCCCCGCCCTCGGCGAGGAGCTGCGCCAGCACGTGGCCGGCAAGATCGGCCCCACCGCCCGGCCCAAGACCATCATCTTCACCGACGAGCTGCCCAAGACCCGCTCGGGCAAGATCATGCGCCGCTTGCTGCGCGACGTGGCCGAGGGACGCGAGCTCGGCGACACCACCACGCTCGCCGACCCCGCGGTCGTCGACGAGATCCGCAGCCGGGCGGCCGCCCAGCCCCAAGAGGAGTAGGGGGTCGCCGCTGGATGCGTTCATACGGCCCGCCCAGCCCGAGGACACCCAGGCCATGGGGTCCGTGTGGCTGCGGGCCGCTCTGATCGGCTACGAGGGCATCTTTCCCCCGGGCACACCCATGCCCGCGGTCGAGGCCGTGGCCGAGGAGTGGCACCAGGCCATCACGCAACCCTGGGGCCGGGCCGCGTACTTCGTGGCCTGCGACGCCTCGCCCGACCACACGGTCATCGGCACCGCGGCCGCCGTCCCCGACCCCGACGAGACCACCCGCGGCCACATCCAGGCCCTGTACGTCGACCCGGGCCACTGGGGGCGGGGCATCGGCCGGGCGCTGCACGACACCTGCCTCGACCACCTGCGGGCCTCGGGGTTCCGGGTGGCGGTGCTGTGGGTCATCGAGGCCAACGTCCGCGCCCGGGCCATGTTCGAGCGGTGGGGCTGGCGGGCGGCCCCCACCCGCCAGACCGAGGTCGCGGGCGTCGACGAGATCTGCTACATGCTCTCGCTGTGACCGCGACGCCCGACCACTGGCGGTGGCGCGACGGGCCGGTCCCGCCCGGCCCGGCGGTCGTGTTCGACCTCGACGGCGTGCTGTCCGACGCGTCGCGGCGCCAGCACTTCCTCGAGGCGCCCCGCCGCGACTGGGACGCGTTCTTCGCCGCCTGCGGCGACGACGAGCTGATCGAGGACGTCGCCCGGCTGCTGGACCTGATCGACGCGGACCACGCGGTCGTGCTGCTCACGGCCCGCCCGCTGCGGGTGCGGCCCCAGACGCTCGCCTGGCTGGCCCGCTACGGCCTGCGGTGGGACCTGCTGATCATGCGCGACTGGGGCGACTACTCGGCCTCGCGCTGGTTCAAGCAGGACGCGGTGATGGCGCTGCGCGA
Organism: Actinomycetota bacterium; assembly: GCA_046744265.1. GTDB lineage: Bacteria > Actinomycetota > Acidimicrobiia > Acidimicrobiales > VFJN01 > DATCLS01. Next base: position 60 of record JBKPAS010000151.1, on the reverse strand, counting down.
CCGGGGCTTCGACCTGCGGCTGGCGTTCGAGGACGACCAGCGCAACGTCGAGATGTTCCA
>JBKPAS010000013.1:0-4502 GCA_046744265.1 Actinomycetota bacterium | reverse complement strand
GGGCGAGGCGTTCGTCGGCATCCACGCACCCGACTCGATGGCGCACAAGGAGGCGGCGCGCACCCGGCTCGTCCTCGACGAGCTGCTGCGGGTGCAGCTGGCGCTGGTCCAGCGCAAGCGCCACATCGAGCGGACCACCCGGGGCATCGCCCACACGGTCGACGGCGCCCTGGTCTCCCGGTTCTGGGACGGGCTGCCCTTCGACCTGACGGCCGACCAGCGAGCGGCGATCGACGAGATCTTCGCCGACCTGGCCAAGCCCCACCCGATGCACCGCCTGCTGCAGGGGGACGTGGGTGCCGGGAAGACGATCGTCGCCGTGTCGGCGCTGCTGGCGGCCGTGCAGGGCGGGCACCAGGGGGCGCTCATGGCGCCGACCGAGGTGCTGTCCGAGCAGCACGCCCAGAGCGTGCGGGCGCTGCTCGACGGGCTGGAGGTTCCCGACGACGGCACCTCGCTGTTCGGCGCCCGCCCGGTGCGGGTCGAGCTGCTGACGAACCGGGTGGGGGCCGCGGAGCGCCGGCGCATCCTGGCCGGGCTGGCGTCCGGCGAGGTCGACCTGGTCATCGGCACCCACGCGCTGATCCAGGAGGACGTCGGCTTCCGGTCGCTCGGCGTCGTCGTCATCGACGAGCAGCACCGGTTCGGGGTCGAGCAGCGGGCCGCGCTACGGGACAAGTCCGGTGGGCCCGACGGCGACGGTGCCGTGCCCGACGTGCTGGTCATGACCGCCACGCCGATTCCCCGCAGCGCGGCGATGACCGTCTACGGCGACCTCGACGTCACGGTCATCCGGTCCCGACCCGCCGGCCGGCAGCCGATCACGACCGTATGGGCCCGCACGCCGTCGGACGAGTCCGACGTCTGGGACGCCGTGCGCCGCGAGGTGGCCGCCGGCCGCCAGGCCTACGTCGTGACGCCGCTCATCGAGGAGTCGGAGAAGCTCGACGCCTCGTCGGCCGAGGACAGCTACCTGCGGCTGTCGAACGGCGAGCTGTCGGGCCTGCGGCTCGGGCTGCTGCACGGCCGCCTGGGGCCGGCCGACAAGGAGGCCACGTTCCACCAGTTCCGGTCGGGGCGGCTCGACGTGCTGGTGGCGACGACCGTGATCGAGGTCGGCGTCGATGTCCCCAACGCCACGGTGATGGTGATCCTCGACGCCGACCGGTTCGGCATCGCCCAGCTTCACCAGCTGCGGGGCCGGGTCGGCCGGGGGAGCGAGCGGTCGTGGTGCTACCTGGTGAGCGCGGCCGACGCGCCCGAGGCCGAGAAGCGGCTCGGGGCGCTGGTGGCGAGCGACGACGGCTTCGCCCTGGCCGAGGTCGACCTCGAGCTGCGGGGCGAGGGCACGATCATGGGCGAGCGGCAGAAGGGACGCAACGACCTCAAGCTGGCGTCGCTGCGGCGCGATCGCCCGTGGGTCGAGCGGGCACGCGAGGTGGCGTTCGCCATCGTCGACGGCTCGGACGGTGATGCCGGCGGTGGCCTCGACGCCCATCCCGACCTTGCCGCCGAGATCGGCCTGTTCCTCGACCCCGAGGACCAGGAGTTCCTCCTCAAGGGGTGACTGTCTGGTTACCTACCGGTTGACATGTGACTGTTTGGTCACGTATGGTCGGCGGCGTGGACGAGGTGTTCCGGGCCCTGGCCGATCCGACCCGGCGGAGCCTGCTCGACGAGCTGTTCCGTGAGGACGGGCAGACGCTGAGCCAGCTCGAGGAGCGCTTCGAGATGACGCGCTTCGGCGTCATGAAGCACCTCAAGCTGCTGGAGGAGGCGGGTCTCGTGGTCACCCGGCGCCGGGGCCGCGAGAAGCTGCACTTCCTCAACCCCGTCCCGATCCGGCTCGTCCATGACCGATGGGTGAGCAAGTACGCCGAGCCGTGGACCGCGGCGCTCAGCGACATCAAGCACAGACTGGAGAGCCAGATGGAGAAGGTGTTCGAGATCTACATCCGCACCACACCCGAGCGCCTGTGGGAGGCGATCACCGACCCCGAGATCCGGGCCAAGTACAACTTCGGCTCGCGGATCGAGTCCGATTTCACGCCGGGCTCGCGCTTCGAGATGGTCCACCCCAACGCCCCCGGGCCGCTGGGCGAGGGCGAGAACCTCGAGGTCGACCCGCCCCGCCGGCTCGTGCAGAGCATGGTCGCCCTCTGGAGCGACGACGTGAAGGGCGAGGGCACCTCGCGGGTCACGTGGGAGATCGAGCCGGTCGGCGACTCGTGCCGGCTCACCGTCACCCACGACGAGCTGCGCGAGGGCGCCAACGAGGAGCTGTACGGCGGGTGGCCGATGATCCTTTCGGGCCTCAAGACCTGGCTGGAGACGGGCGAGGTGCTGACCACCCCCGGCTCGCTGATGTACGGCTGAGCCGGCTCGACGCCCGGACGCGGCAGCGCCCCCGGCCGGGGGTATGGGGGCCGGGGGCGCTGCGCGGTGGGCTGCTCAGTGCGTACCGGGCGTCCCGCACGCTCTCAGCTCCGCCTGCTGGGAGCTCGGACGGCTGCCAACGTCCGGAGGCGGGGCCGGTACTCAGTCCACCCTCCGACGCGGGCCGAGGCCAGTCAGCCCGCGTCCGGATCGCGTTCGTCGAGGTCGTCGAGCGTCTCGAGGTTCCAGCCGGTCTCGGGCCAGGGACGGGGAGGACCACCGCACCACAGGCCGCCGCCCGGCGCGGCGATGGCGGCGGCGGCGTTGCCCAGCACGCTGTCGAGCGCGGCGAGGCCGCTCGCCTCGCGCAGGTAGTCGTAGTTGTCCTCGTCGTCGAAGCCGCCCATGGCGATCAGCGCACCTTCGAGCTCCTGCTGCTGGCGGACCAGCACGGCGGCGTCGCTGAGCAGCCGTTGGGCTCGTAGGTACGCCTCGCCGAGCTGGCGCAGCATCGCAGGCGGGAGATCGTCGAGTGTGAGCGCGGGAGTGACTTCCGCCGCTGTCTCGGTGACCAGCCTCATGATCCTCCCTCGGGTAGGTCGTCGTCGACGCCCGCTGAGCCGGGACGTCTCCCTTCTGCCCGATGAGAGGCGGGAGGGACACCGCTATGACGCGATTTCGGCAGATTTTTCTCGGGGCGCCGTCACTGGTCATCGTCCTCGGGCTCGGGGACGAGCAGGTCCCACCGGTCGAGGCAGTCCTCGCAGCGGTAGACGGCCAGGTCGCCGGGCCGCCAACCCCGAGTGTCATCCTCGCCCGGCGGGTGGGAGATGAGGTGCGCCCGGCCGCCGCAGTCGATGCATGTGATGATCTCGTCGACCTCGACATCTACCTCGGTGTCGTCGTCGCGTTCACCCACGCCGGCCCCGCTCGCTCTGATGCTCGGTGAACCGGTCGACGCCGGCTGCGAAGTCGGGCGAGAAGATGACCTCCTGGCCGAGCCGGTCCTCGTTGGCGAGCGCCTCGGCGACCCCGAGGCCGAGGCCGTCGTTGACCGCCCGGCGGTCGTTGACGACACACCGCCAGGGGAAGCCGGCGATCTGGGTCGCCAGCTCGACAGCGGCGTCGAGGGCCGTGCCGGCTGGGACGAGCCGTTCGACGAAGCCGATGCGCTCGGCCTCGGCCGCGTCGATCTCGCGCCCGGTCAGGATGAGGTCGAGCGCCCGGCCCAAGCCCACGATGCGGGGCAGGCGATAGGTGCCGCCGTCGACGAGCGGGACGCCCCATCGCCGTTCGAGGCAGCCGAACCGTGCCCCGTCGCCGGCGACCCGCAGGTCGCACCACGCCGCCAGTTCCATGCCCCCGGCGACGCACCAGCCCTCGATGGCGGCGACGACCGGCTTGGACAGGCTCAGGCGCGTCGGGCCGAGCGGGCCGCTGTCGCGCAGCCGGGGCAGGTCGCGCAGGTTGGCGCCGGCGCAGAACGCCGCCTCGTCGCCGGTCAGCACCGCCACCCGGGCCGTGTCGTCGGCGTCGAACACCACCAGCTCGTCGTGCAGGCGCTCGGCCGTGGCGCTGTTGATGGCATTGCGGACCTCGGGCTGGCCGATGCGGACGATGCGGACCCGATCGCTGTCGCTCATGCCGGCGAGGATGCCAGGCTCGCGGCGTGGGTGTGCTCGCCCTGGGCGGCTCCGACTGTGAGGCGTTGCACGGCGGCTGGTTGGGCCAGCCGGTCAACTGCCTGTCGAGCCTGGCCTACGTCGGCGCCGGTGCCTACGTGCTGCGCCGTCACGGGCCCATCGCGGTCGCCGCGGCCCTCGGGGCGGTCGGACTGGGCAGCGTCCTGTACCACGGCCCGATGCCGCCGGGCGCCGAGGCGGTCCACAACGGCTCGATCGCGGCCCTCGCCGCCACGGTCCTGGTCACGGCGTGGCGGCGCCGGTCCCTGCCCCGACCGCCGACCGTCGCCGTCCTCGCATTCGGGGCGGCGATCGCCGTCAACCTCCTGACGCGGACCGGCGCCCCGCTGTGCCGACCGCACTCGCTCGTCCAGGGCCACGCCGCCTGGCACGCCCTCACCGCCCTGGCCCTCGCCACCTGGCTCGCCGCCTGGCCAGATCGCT
>JBKPAS010000130.1:0-5148 GCA_046744265.1 Actinomycetota bacterium | reverse complement strand
GCTCATCGTTGGAACAGCTTCAGGATCGCGTCGCCGAACACGAAGTCGAGCCCGGCGATGAAGGCGGTGAGGATCACCACGGTGATGAACACGATGATCGAGTAGTTGATCACCTCGGACCGGGACGGCCAGGCGACCTTGCGCAGCTCGGACCGCACCTCGCGCAGGAACTGCCGGGGCGACGTGCGCTCTTCGCTCGGGCGCGGCGCCTGGGGCGCCGGCCGTTTACGGGCAACCGGCGCGCCGTCGGCGCCGAGCTGGCCCTGGCGCTGGAGCATGCGCTTCGTCTGTCGGTTCATCGCCATGGCGAGACCCTCGGAATGGTGGACAAGGGTGGAAGCAGGGCAGGAGGGACTCGAACCCCCAACCTGCGGTTTTGGAGACCGCTGCTCTGCCAGTTGAGCTACTGCCCTAGGGGGTAACCGTGACAGCCTATCCCTTACCTTGCGCGCCAGGGCAAAGCACTTGCCCGGCTCACACGGGTAGGCCTGGGGTCAGCCAGCCAGGCGGGCGCGGCGGGTGCGGGTCGTGAAGACGATGGCGCCGGCGGCACCGGCGGCGGTCGCCGCGGCCAGCCCACCCAGGTAGGCGATGCGGCGGCCCGACAGCATCGAGCGGATGGCGTGACGCTCGCCCGCGCTCTCGATGTTGGCGAGCACATCGGCCAGCAGGCCGGGCGCCGGCTCGAGCACCTGCGTTCGCATCGAGCGCATGGCCCGCAGCAGCTTGCGGTACTGGACCATCTCGGCCTGGCACCGCAGGCAGCGCTCCACGTGGCGGCGCTGCGCCCGGCTGAGCGTCGCCATGCCGTCGAGGCCGTCGGCCGTCGCGGCGAGATCCTCGGCGACATCCTCACAACGCACCATCGGAACCTTCCCTCTCCATCGCCGGTTCCACCACGTCAGACGGCACGCGAGGCCTCGCCGTCGTGGCGCCCGAACAGCTGCTCACGCAGCTTGTTGCGCGCCCGGTGGAGCCGGACCTTGGCCGCGGACTCGGAGATGCCGAGCTCGGCCGCGATCGCCTCGTGCGAGAGGTCGTAGACGTCGCGCAGCAGCACCACCGCCCGCAGGCGGGACGGCAGCGCGGCGAGCGCCAGCTGCAGCCGGTCGCGCAGGTCGTCGGCGTCGGCCCGCAGCTCGGGATCGTGGTCGGGATGCATGTCGGCCACCGGCACGGCGTCGTCGAGGTCGTCGTGACGGTGCTTGGCCCGGCGGCCCAGATGAGTGGCCGCGCAGTTGGCCGTGATGCGGTACAGCCAGGTCGTGAACTGCGCGTCGCCGCGGAAGCGTCGCAACCCCCGGTAGGCGCGGAGGTAGGCCTCCTGGACCACGTCTCGTGCATCGTCTTCATTACCCGTCATCCGGTAGGCGAGCGTGTACGCAGCCGCGTACGTCTCACGCACCAACTCGTCGAACGCCCTGCGGTCACCGTCCTTGGCGGCAGCGACCAGGCCGGCCACATCCTGTGGCATCGTCGGCTTCGACCCTCCGGATCGGGTATGCGTTACGCCGCTCGGCGGGGCCGCCGCGTCAGCGCGTCTCCTTGTGGACGGTGTGCTGCCGCTCCCAGCGGCAGTACTTCCGCATCTCGATGCGCTCGCGGTCGTTCACCTTGTTCTTCGTGGTGATGTAGTTGCGGCGCTTGCACGAGGTGCACTCCAGCGTGACGTGCACCCGCTTCTCGTTGGCCTTCGCCATGCCGGACCTTCCCTACTTGATGATCTTCGTCACGCGGCCGGAGCCGACCGTGCGGCCACCCTCGCGGATGGCGAACAGCAGGCCCTCGTCCATGGCGATCGGGGCGATCAGCTCGACGGTCATCGTCGTGTTGTCGCCGGGCATGCACATCTCGACGCCCTCGGGCAGCTCGATGGTGCCTGTCACGTCGGTCGTGCGGAAGTAGAACTGCGGCCGGTAGTTGGTGAAGAACGGCTTGTGGCGGCCGCCCTCCTCCTTGGTCAGCACGTAGACCTGCGCCTCGAAGTGGGTGTGCGGCGTGATGCTGCCCGGCTTGGCCAGCACCTGGCCCCGCTCGACCTCTTCCTTCTTGGTGCCTCGCAGCAGCACGCCGATGTTGTCGCCGGCCTGCCCCTGGTCGAGCAGCTTGCGGAACATCTCGACGCCCGTGCACGTGGTCTTGGCCGTGGGCCGGATGCCCACGATCTCGATCTCGTCGCCGACGTGGACCGTGCCCTGCTCGACCTTGCCCGTCACGACCGTGCCGCGGCCGGTGATCGAGAACACGTCCTCGATCGGCATGAGGAACGGCTTGTCGAGGTCGCGCTCGGGCTCGGGGACGTACTCGTCGACCGCGGCCATCAGCTCGAGGACCTGCGCCTCGGCGTCGGGGTCGCCCTCGAGCGCCTTCAGGGCGGACACGCGCACGACCGGCACGTCGTCGCCCGGGAAGTCGTACTCGCTGAGCAGCTCGCGGACCTCGAGCTCGACGAGCTCGAGCAGCTCCTCGTCGTCGACCATGTCGACCTTGTTGAGCGCGACGACGATGTAGGGGACGCCCACCTGGCGGGCCAGCACCACGTGCTCACGCGTCTGCGGCATCGGCCCGTCGGTCGCCGCCACGACCAGGATGGCGCCGTCGACCTGGGCGGCGCCCGTGATCATGTTCTTGATGTAGTCGGCGTGGCCCGGCATGTCGACGTGCGCGTAGTGCCGGTTGGCCGTCTCGTACTCGACGTGCGCGATGTTGATCGTGATGCCCCGCTGCTTCTCCTCCGGGGCCTTGTCGATGTCGTCGAACGCCATGACCTGGACGTTCGGGTTGGCTTTGGCCAGGACCTTCGTGATCGCCGCGGTCAACGTCGTCTTGCCATGGTCGATGTGGCCCATGGTGCCGATGTTCAGGTGCGGCTTGGTCCGCTGGAACTTTTCCTTGGCCATGTCTCCGGGTCTCCTGCTGAAGGAAGAGTCGTGATGTGGCGGCGGCGGGACTCGAACCCGCGACAACTCGATTATGAGCCGAGTGCTCTGACCAACTGAGCTACGCCGCCCCTGCTCGATCGCTCGAGAGAGCGGTTGGGAGCCCCCTGTCGGAATCGAACCGACGACACCAGCCTTACCATGGCTGTGCTCTGCCGACTGAGCTAAGGGGGCGGGCTGTTGGCGCCAGGCCTACAACCGGACGGGACAGTCTATCGCCGCCGCCCGGGGCCCGGCCAGATCGAAAGCGTAGCGCTGCGCGAGACCCTCGCCAGACCCCCGCCAGACCCCGCGGGACGCCCGCCCGGCCCGACCGCAATACGTGGCCGCGTCACTCCGTCACGCGGTGAGGTCGCCGAACGGGTCCGTTTGGCCACTGTTCGTGATCTCGTCGCCGATTCGCGACACATTCGTAAAGAAGTTGCTCAAGTCCCGCGGGCAGCGCGCCGATACTCCCTTCGTGCTGGTGGAACGCTTGATCGTAGAAGGCGAAGGCTCTGCGGCGTCCGTGGACTTCCATCCGCGGCTGACCGTGATGGGAGGCATGCCGGCGGATGCCCGAGCGGCGTTCGCCGGGCTCATGGCCGGCGCGCTGCACGGCACCGCCCGGGGCGTGCACGCAGAGGTCGTCGACGACGCCGGCCGCCGGCTCGTCGTGCTACGGCCCGCGTCCGGTCCCCACCGGGTGATCGACGTCGTCACGTCGTCCGACGTCACCGCCCAGTTCCGGGGGTTCGACGGGCGCATCGACATGTTGACCGGCCCGTACGGCCGGGCGACCATCACCCGCATCACCGCCGCCGACCTCCACGACCGCTCGCCCCGCAACGACACGGTCCGGGCGCTGTCGGCCGTCGACCAGGTGGCGCTGTGGGGTGCGGCCGACGCGCTGCTCGACGGGTCGCCGCACGGCGATCCGGCCGGCACGTGGCACGCGCTGGCCGGCGACATCGACGTGGGCTGGGCGGTCGAGCACCGCACCGAGATCCAGGCGGCCGCCCGCCTGCGCCAGCACATCGCCGCCCTGCGGTCGCTGTCGTCGAGCGCCCCCGACCTGTCCGACGACGACGCGGTCGCCCTGGCGCACGGCATCGTGTCGCAGCTCAACGCCGCGACGTGCAACACCGGCGCCCGGCCCCCGGTCCTGCTCGACGAGACGTTCGACCAGCTCGAGCCCGCCGTCGTGCCGCTGCTGCTCGAGCTGCTGCCCGGGCTCGTCGGCGACCTGCAGGTCATGCTGCTCACCGAGGACGAGGCCATCGCCAGCTGGGCCCGCCTCGAGGCGCTCGCCGGCGAGCTGTCGCTGGTCGAGCCTGCGCTCGCCAACGACTGACTTGGCCCGCGGCCAGGTCACCCTGCGCTTGGCGCGGGCCGACGACGCCGACGCAGAGGCGACCCGGCAGATCTACAACCTCGAGGTCACGACCTCGACGGTGACGTTCGACCTCGTGCCGCGGTCGCTCGCCGAGCAGCGCCGGTGGCTCGGCGCCCGCAGCGGCGCCCACGCCGTGGTCGTCGCCGAGCTCGTGGAGGACGGCGAGGGTGACCGCGGCGTGGGCCGCGGCGCGGTCGTCGGGTTCGGCTCGCTGTCGCCGTGGCGCGACCGCCCCGCCTACGCGACCAGCGTCGAGGACTCTGTCTACGTGCGCCGCGACCACCAGGGCCGGGGCATCGGCAAGACGATCCTGGCCGAGCTGGTGCGGGTCGCACGGGCCCACGGGTTCCACGCCGTCCTCGCCCGCATCGTCGGCGGTCACGAGTCGTCGATCGCGCTGCACCGGGCGCTCGGCTTCGAGGTGGTCGGCACCGAGCGCGAGGTGGGCCGCAAGTTCGGGAAGTGGCTCGACGTGGTGGTGATGGAGCTGCTGCTCACGTGACCACCTGGTCGAAGACCGCCCGGTAGTCGCGGAACGCCCGGCGGAGGTCCTCGGTGGACACGACGGCCTCGTCCCGCCAGCGGGCGGCGATCTCGCCCCGCTGGCGGGTGAGCGCCTCGGTGATCTCGTCGATCACCTCGACGACGAGCTGGTCGGCGTCCTCGACGGCGCCGCGGGGCTCGTCGACGAAGGCCACCTGGACGTCCTCCCAGCGCCGCCGGTAGCCGCCCGGGTCGGCGATCAGCGCTCCGCCGGCCTCGACCGGCTCGACCGGGCGTTCGGCGGCGGGCTCGGCCGCCGGCTCGTCCGGCTCCGGTTCGAGCGTCCGGGCC
>JBKPAS010000049.1:0-7189 GCA_046744265.1 Actinomycetota bacterium | reverse complement strand
GCACCGTCTGGTTGTCGGGGTAGTCGACGATTCGCTCGCCGTCGAGGTCGTAGGCGACGCACACCTTCAGCGTGTCGAACGCGTCGAGGACGTCGAGCTTCGTGATGGCGAGCTCGGACATCGAGTTGAGCCGCACCGCGTGCCGCAGCATCACCGCGTCGAACCACCCGGCCCGCCGGCGGCGGCCGGTGTTGGTGCCGTACTCGTGGCCCCGGTCGACCAGGGCGTCGCCGACCTCGTCGAGCAGCTCGGTGGGGAACGGGCCCGAGCCGACGCGGGTCACGTACGCCTTGGCCACGCCGACGACCCGCTCGATGTGCCGCGGCCCCACGCCGGCGCCCGTGCACGCCCCGCCGGCCACCGGGTTGGACGACGTCACGTACGGATAGGTGCCGTGGTCGAGGTCGAGGAACGTGGCCTGCGCCCCCTCGAACAGCACGCTGTGGCCGATCTCGAGCGCCTCATGGACGAGGTTGACCGTGTCGGCCACGTACGGCTGCAGGCGGGGGGCGAGCTCGCCCAGGTACAGCTCGGCGATCTCGTCGGCGTCGGGCGGCAGCTGGTTGTAGACCTTGGCCAGCACCTGCCCCTTCTCCTTGAGGACCAGGTCGAGCTTCTCGCGGAAGATCTTGGGGTCGTACATGTCCTGCACCCGCAGGCCCACCCGGGTCGCCTTGTCGGCGTACGCCGGGCCGATGCCCCGCCGGGTCGTGCCCAGCTTGTTCTTGCCCAGGTAGCGCTCGTTCACCCGGTCGATCAGCTGGTGGTACGGCAGGATCAGGTGGGCGCTCGAGCTGACCCGCAGCCGGCTGCAGTCGATGCCCCGCCGGGTGAGCTGGTCGATCTCGTCGAGCAGCACGGCGGGGTCGACGACGACGCCGTTGCCGATGACCGGCGTGATGTGGTCGTAGAGGACCCCGCTCGGGATGAGCTGAAGGGCGAAGCTCTCGCCGTCGACCACCAGCGTGTGGCCCGCGTTGTGGCCACCCTGGTAGCGGACGACCAGGTGCATCTCCTTGGCGATGAGGTCGGTGAACTTGCCCTTGCCCTCGTCGCCCCACTGGGTTCCGACAACGATGGTCGCCGGCACGTCGGTCGCGCTCCTGCTGGCTTTTCGGGGACGCGCCACCCTATCCGGTGACGCGCCGGAGGCCCGCCACCGTTCTGTTATGGTCGGCCGCCACCCCGATGCGGACGTCAGCCCCCCACTGCACCTGGTTCCCGTGGTGCACCGAGCCGGTCGCCCACGAGGTCGAGCGCCACACGTCCGACGGTGTGGTGCTGCGCGAGCTGGTCTGCGAGCGCCACCTGGCCAAGGCGCTCGAGCACGGGTTCCGCATTCGCGAAGAGGGTCGGGAGCAGCGCTGCCCCCGACCCTCCTAGAAACCGTGCTGGACCCCTCGGCGACGGGCTACGAGGCCCGCTGCTGCAGGTAGCGGCGGCCGGCGAACGCGGCGCCGCCCAGCGCCACCAGCGCGACCGCGCCGGCGAGCAGCGGGACCGTGTTGCTGCCGGTCCGCGGCAGCTGCTCGCCCACGGGCTGCGTGGTCGGCGTCGTGGCCTCGGTCTCGGGCAGCGTCGTCGGGGCCTCGGTGGATTCCGTCGACGGGGCCGTGGTCGGCGTCTCGGTCGACGGCGGGGCCGTGCTGGGCGTCTCGCTCGTCGGCGTCTCGGACGTCGGCGGCGCGGTCGACGGGGTCTCGCTCGTCGGCGGCGTCGTGGAAGGCGGGTGGTCGTGGCCGCCCTTCTTCCAGCAGAAGCTGATCGAGTGGTCGCCGTGGCCGGGCTCGTGGTCGCCCCAGTCGCCCCAGTCTCCCGAGTCGCCGTGGTCCCAGCCGCCGCTGTCGCCCATGCCCGGCCAGGTCATGCCGTGGCTGCTGTGGGTGCCGTGGCCGCCCCAGGTGTAGAGGTTGCTGCCGCTGTCGCCCTGGACCTCGACCGCGCCGATCGACTGGTCGTCCGACGACCACGAGACCTCGCCGCCGTCGACGTGGACGTCGGCGTAGGCGTCGTCGCGCGTGTCGGCCGTCCCCCGGTCGTCGAGCAGGTAGTGGCCCGACTGCATGGGGACCTCGGCCCGGGCCCAGTCGCCGCCGAACTGCCCGGCGAGCTGGTCGACGAGCTGGTCGGGCGACCAGCCCGGGCCGGCCTCGACCTCGGGGCCCTCGGTGGCCCCGGCCGGTGCGGCCGCCATCGCCAGGGCCAGCGCCCCGGCTGCAACGCACGCCAAGCCGCCCGCGACCCTGCGCCGGCCGAACACGTGCTGTTCCATCACATCCCTCCGTTCGTTCCCCGGGGCCCCCGAGCGCCCCGACACGACTGCTGGAGGACGGCATCGCTCCCAGCGGCCCGGTCACGGTTGCGCACAACCGCCGACCGGCCCGTACCCGTGGCCCCCAGCCAGCGGCCGAGGCTCCCACACCGACCGGGCTCGTGCAAGCACCGAGGTCAGCGGGCTGTGACCACGCGGAGAGGGCCGGGGCGTGAACCCCGGCCCTCTCTACCACCTGTCGTGGTCTGGTGTGGCGCTAATGCAAACCCTGGCGGTGCGTCAGGGCCGGCCCTGCAGGTAGCGGCGGCCGAGCACGGCGGCGGCGCCGACGGCCAGCAGGGCGGCCGCACCGGCCACGAGCGGCAGCGTGTTGCTACCGGTCCGCGGCAGCTGCTCGCCCACCGGCTGGGTGGTCGGCGGGGCCGTCGTGGGGGCCTCGGTCGGCGGCGTCGTGGCCTCGACCGACGAGGACGTGCTCGACGGCATGGTCGACGAGGTCGTGGTGGGCGCCTCGGTCGAGCTCGTGGTGCTGGACGCCTCGGTCGTCGAGGACGTCGTCGACGACGAGGTGCTCGACGGCGGCGTGTACTCGTCGTCGTAGCAGAACTGCACGCCGGCGATCGTGTTCTGCTCGGCGTCGTTCCACGGAGGGACGCCGAGGTGGTAGTCGCTCGTCTCCTCCTCGTCGTCCGCGCTCGGCGCGTAGAGGTAGAAGTACGAGCCGTTCTCGGCGTTCGAGCCCTTCACCAGCACGGCGTCGATGCCGATGGTCGACTCCCACTGAAGGAGCGTGCCGCCCTCGATCGTCACCGTGACCGTGGCGTCGTCGCTCTCGTCCGGGCTGCCCCGGTCGTCGATCAGGTACTCATGGCTGTAGTCGGCCTGGACGTCGTCGACGTCGAACTCGGACCAGTCCTGATCGACGCCGTAGGCCTCTGCCAGCTCGGAACAGTCCTTGTCGCCCTTGACCGGTGGCTGCTCCGGCTCTTGCTTGCCGTGTGCGAAGGCCGGCGCCGCCAGCCCCCAGGCGAGGGCCGTGGCCCCCGCTGCCACGCATGCCAAGCCGCCCGCGACCCTGCGCCGGCTGGACACGTGCTCTGCCATTGAACCCTCCGTTTGGTCTGCCGGGGTCGGAACCCGGTGCCGACTGCTGGAGGAATCCCACGACGAGCGGAGACGCGCACGACCGCCGGCAGGCGGTCGCCCCTAGCGAACCACGCCCTTGTGGAACCCCAACGAGCCCCAGCTCAAGGCCGGCACCCTTCCACACGGGCGCGTCCGACGCAAGGACCGTGACAGCTTCGTAATCTGCGGCCGCAACTAGCCGGCGGCGCGGCCGGGTCAGGCGCCCGGCGACCCGGTCAGGATGACCAGGTCGCCGCCGCGGGCGTCGACCGTGACCATGTCGCCCTCGGCGATCTCGCCCTCGAGCAGCCGCATGGCCAGCTTGTCGGACAGCTCACGCTGGATGACCCGCTTGAGCGGCCGGGCGCCGAACGCCGGGTCGAAGCCCTCGCGGGCGAGCAGCGCCGTCGCCGCGTCGGTGACCTCGAGCGTGATGCGCCGGTCGGCGAGCCGCTGGCGCAGCCCCCGCAGCTGGATGCCGACGATCGTGTCGAGGTCGGCCTCGCTCAGCTCGCGGAACCGGACGATCTCGTCGATGCGGTTGATGAACTCGGGCTTGAAGAAGTCGCGCGGGTCGCCCGGCAGGTTGGACGTCATGATCAGCACCGTGTTGGTGAAGTCGACCGTGCGGCCCTGCCCGTCGGTCAGGCGCCCGTCGTCGAGCACCTGGAGCAGCACGTTGAACACGTCGGAGTGCGCCTTCTCGATCTCGTCGAGCAGCACCACGCTGTAGGGCCGGCGCCGCACCGACTCGGTGAGCTGGCCGCCCTCGTCGTAGCCGACGTAGCCGGGCGGCGCGCCCACGAGCCGGCTGACCGTGTGGCGCTCCTGGTACTCGCTCATGTCGATGCGGACCATCGCCCGCTCGTCGTCGAACAGGAAGTCGGCCAGCGTGCGGGCCAGCTCGGTCTTGCCGACGCCGGTCGGGCCGAGGAACAGGAACGACCCGATCGGCCGGTGGGGGTCGGCCAGGCCGGCCCGGCTGCGGCGGATGGCGTTGGCCACCGCCCGCACGGCCTCGTCCTGCCCGACGACGCGCTCGTGGAGCACGTCCTCCATGCGGACGAGCTTGGCCATCTCGCCCTCCATGAGGCGGCTGACCGGCACGCCGGTCCACCGCGAGACGACCTCGGCGACGTCTTCCTCGTCGACCTCTTCCTTCAGCATCTTCTGGCCGGCCTGCAGCTCTTCGAGCTGCTTGGTGGCCGCGTCGACCTGCCGCTCGAGCTCGGGGACGACGCCGTAGCGGATCTCGGCCGCCTTCTCGAGGTCGGTCTCGCGCTCGAGGTCGGCCTTGCGGTTCTCGAGCTGCTCCTTGAGGTCGCGGATCTGGCCGATGACCTCTTTCTCGTTGTTCCAGTGGGCGAGCATCGAGTCGCGCTGCTCGCTCAGGTCGGCCAGCTCGCGGTCGAGCGCCTCGAGCCGCTCGCGGCTCACATCGTCGGTCTCCTTGGCCAGGGCGACCCGCTCGATCTCGAGCTGGCGGATGCGCCGCTCGACCACGTCGATCTCGGTCGGCAGCGAGTCGATCTCGATGCGCAGGCGGGACGCGGCCTCGTCGATGAGGTCGATGGCCTTGTCGGGCAGGAACCGCCCGGTGAGGTAGCGGTCGGACAGGACCGCCGCGGCCACCAGCGCCGCGTCCTGGATGCGGACGCCGTGGTGGACCTCGTAGCGCTCCTTCAGGCCGCGGAGGATAGCGATCGTGTCCTCGATGCTGGGCTGCTCGACGAGCACGGGCTGGAAGCGCCGCTCGAGCGCCGCGTCCTTCTCGATGTGCTTGCGGTACTCGTCGAGCGTGGTGGCGCCGATCATGCGCAGCTCGCCGCGGGCGAGCAGGGGCTTGATCATGTTGCCGGCGTCCATCGCGCCCTCGGCCGCGCCGGCGCCCACGATCGTGTGCAGCTCGTCGACGAACGTGATGACCTCGCCCTCGGCGTCGGTGATCTCCTTGAGGACGGCCTTGAGCCGCTCCTCGAACTCGCCCCGGTACTTCGAGCCGGCGACCATCGAGCCCAGGTCGAGCGCGACGAGACGCTTGTTCTTCAGGCCGTCGGGCACGTCGCCCTCGACGATGCGGCGGGCGAGGCCCTCGACGATGGCCGTCTTGCCGACGCCCGGCTCGCCGATGAGGACCGGGTTGTTCTTCGTGCGCCGCGACAGCACCTGCATCACCCGTCGGATCTCGTCGTCGCGCCCGATGACCGGGTCGAGCTTGCCCTGGCGGGCGACCTCGGTCAGGTCGCGGCCGTAGCGCTCGAGGGCCTGGTAGCTCTCCTCGGGGTTCTGGCTCGTGACCCGGTGGCTGCCGCGGACGGCCTGCATGGCCTGCAGGACGTCTTCCTTGGTGACGCCGAGCCGGTCGGACAGCGCCAGCAGGAGGTGCTCGGTGGACAGGTACTCGTCGTGCAGCTCGTCGCGGGCCTTGTCGGCCTCGTCGATGACGTTTTGGAGGTCACGGGACAGCCGCGCCTCGGACCCGTACGCCCGCGGCAGCTTGGCCAGCGCCTCGTTGACCTGGTTGCGCAGCGGCAGCGGCTCTTTCCCGAGCCGCTGCAGCATGGGCAGCACGATGCCCTCGCCCTGCCCCAGCAGCGCGGCCAGCAGGTGGTCGGGGGTGACCTCGGGGTTCGAGGCCTGCTTGGCCGCGTCGACGGCCGAGCTGAAGGCCTCTTGCACCTTGAGCGTCCAGCGGTTCGGGTCCAGCGCCATGCGGGCAGGCTACCGCCTGCTGAGGAAAGTTGACACCCTTACACTCAAGTTTGCGCTTGTCGCTAGCTCGGTGGCTTCAGCACCCGGACGTTCGAGACGTCGAGGACGAGCTCGCTGGGCAGAGGCGGGCAGCCGCCGGGGTCGCCGCTACACCAAGCGTTGGGGATGCGAGCGATGTCGAGCGCAATCACCAAGGGCTGGTCGAACGAGTCGTAAGCAGGAGCGCAATGCAGGAGCACATCGTCGAGATATGTACAGAGCTGCCCATCGGCCCGCCAATAACCACCCCAGAGGTGCCAATTTCCAAGCGTCGTACCAGATACCTGTTGCTGGTAGGGATTAGGCGTATCTGGCGTGCCACACCAGCCGTCGGGAGTGCCATCAGACGTGTTTCGATGGATGTTCGTGAAGAAGTGCGAAGTCGTCTCGCCGCTTTGGTATCCGTTCTCCATGATGTCCCACTCAGCGGTGAGCTCGCTCGGCAACAGTGGTGAAGAACACGACTCACCTGGCCAGAGCTCGTTCTTCCGCGCACTGAACATCCAGAACGCGGGCCACGTCCAACGGTTCTCCGTGTAGCGGACGAATGCCTCGACGTAGCGCCGGCCCCGGAACGACCTCATGTTGGGGTAGTTCGGCTCCGGGCTAGCCCGCCGGGGACCATTCGTGCTGATGAGAGCCCAGTCCCACGTGCCGTCACCGCGCGCTTGGAATGGGCCGGTTCTGAGGCGGACCATACGGTCGATCCCGTCCGACGGGTCAGTGTCGTCCGGATTGTTCATGAGCTGGACCTCGCCAGAGACGTAGGTCGAGTTGGGTGGGCTCAGCTCCCAGACGTCGTCCATCTGAGTTTCGATGGTCGGCCGGGGCCGCGACATCGCGCCGCCGTGCCGAGCGCTGGGTCAGGGCGCCCGCCAGACCCGCACCCAGTCGATCTGCATTTCCAGCCCAGGGGGCCGGGGCGGGCACCCGTCGCACCGCCGGAGGTACTGGATGGTAAAGGTGAGGTGCATCGGCTGAGAGGTCGTGTCGAAGGGCTGCATGCACTGGAGCTGGATGTTGTCCATGTAGGTGCAGAAG
>JBKPAS010000098.1:0-10631 GCA_046744265.1 Actinomycetota bacterium | reverse complement strand
GAGCAGGGTCTCACGCTCGTCACGGCCAAGGCGGTGCTCGGCCTGCTCGACGCCGGCGACCAGCCGGCCGCCATCGTGCGGGAGGGCGCCGACTTCGGCACGGCCTACCGGCGCGAGGGCTGGGGAGCCGGGTTGACCGTGCTGACCGCCATGGCCAACCTGCTGGACCACTTGGCGCCCGGTGACCGGGCGCTGGCGCTGGTGCACGGGTTGGCCTTCGTGTCCCGCGACACGGCCGGCCACGCGCCCCGCTTCGGGCTCGAGCCGCTCGGCGGTGGCGAAGGCGACGGCGAGATCGACGGCGAGCGCCTGGTCGCCTGGTTCCGGCGGTTCGTCGACACCCGATCGGCCGACGCCGCAGAGCGGACGCTCCTCACGGCCATCGACGGCGGCAGCCCGCCGCCGGTGATCACCCGCATGCTCACCGCCGCCTGCACCGACCACGTGTTCATCGACGGCGGGCACACGATCGACTTCACCAACAAGGCCCTCGAGCTGCTCGACCATCTGGGCTGGGACCACGCTCGCGACGTGATCCCGACCCTGGTGGTGCAGATGACCGGCGCCCGCCGCCAGGAGGAGCTCGGCTCGTGGCGCCACCCCCACGACCTGGCAGGCCTGGTGGAGCGGGCCAACACACGCCTCCCCGGCGCCTGGGCCGAGGGCGAGCGCCGGCGAGGGTCCCTCGGCGACCCCGACGTGGCCGCGCTCGGCTGGCGGCTGCTCGACGACGATCCCGGGGCGATCGTCGAGGCGGTGCTGGACGCCGTGGCCGGCGGATCCGAGCCCGAGCAACTCGGCCGAGCCGTCGCCCTCGCCGCGGCCCTGCGCATCACCAGGTTCCACGTCCAGAACGACCACCAGGACTGGGACGTCGTCCACCACGGGTTCACCGCCGCCAACGCCGTCCACCAGTTGCTGGCCCGCCACCCCAACGGCGAATCGCTGCGAGCGGTCGTGCATGGTGCGCTCAAGGTGTTCCTCGACCGCTTCCTCAACGTTCCCGCCGCCCGGGTCCCCGACGTCGACCACGGCGACCTCGGCGAGCTGCGGGCGTGCTGGGACGCCCAGGGCGAGATCGACCGGGCCGGGGCCATCGTCGTGGGCCACCTCCGCGGCGGGGGCCGGCGCGAGGACGTCGTCGCCGAGCTCGGCCGCGCCCTGCTCGCAGAGGACGCCGGGTTCCACTGGTTCCAGACCGTCGAAGCGGCCACCCGCCAGGCCTTCGCCTGGCCGGACGGCTCCGAGGAAGCGGCCCTCATCCTGGCCGGGGCGGCCCGGTTCCTCGCCGCCCACACACCGACCCGGCGCGAGCTGGCCCAGGTCGTGCGTACCGCCGTCCGGCTCCGCCGCGGCGAAGACCTTTTCGCCGACACCGACGCCTAGAGGATCCGGACCCGGACCGAGCGGGGGTGAACGCTAGAGGATGCGGACCGGGACGGAGCGGGGCCCGCGGACCTGGCCGGCGGACCAGGTGACCGCGTCGGGGTCGGCGAGCTCGAAGTCGGGGTACCGCGCCATCCACTCCTCGAGGGCGACGGTCAGCTCCATGCGGGCCAGGTTCGAGCCGATGCAGCGGTGGATGCCGAGGCCGAACGCAGCATGGCGGTTCTCGGCCCGGTCGATGCGGACCTCGTCGGCGTCCGGGAAGAACTCCGGGTCCCGGTTCGCGGACGGGAACGGCAGGAGCAGCCAGTCGCCCTCCCTCAGCCGGTGACCGCGGAAGTCGAAGTCCTTGGCAACCAGCCGGGCCATGGTGACCGGCGCGTAGGCCCGCAGGAACTCCTCGACCGCGGTGGGCATGAGGTCGGGCTCGGCGGCGAGGCGCCGGCGGTCGGCGGGGTTCTGGGCGAGGTGCCACAGGGACGCGCCGATCGCCGACCAGGTCGTGTCGATGCCGGCGATCATCAGCAGCACCATCGTGCCGCGCACGTGCTCGGGGGCGAGCTTGTTGCCGTCGAGCTCGGCCTCCAGCAGGAAGGTGGTCAGGTCGTCCTGCGGCTCGGCGATGTGCTCGGCGATGCGGGCGTCCATGTACTCGTCGAGCTCGCCGTCCTGGATGACCGCCTCGCGCTCCTCGGCGGTCTGGTCGACGTCCTCGAGCACCATGCGGATGAACCGCCGGAACACGTCGGCGTCCTCCTGCGGGAAGCCGAGCATCTTCACGATCACCCGCAGCGGGATGTGCTGGGCGTAGTCGACCGCGGCGTCGATCTCGGCCCGGCCCGCGGTGGCGTCCAGCAGCTCGCGGCACAGCTCGCGGGTGAACGGCTCGAAGGTCTTGATCCGCTTGGGCGAGAACGCCGGCAGCAGCAGGCGCCGCGCCAGCGGGTGGAAGGGCGGGTCGGACGTGATGGGAGGGGCCAGGCCGATCGGTGCCGGCAGGTCGTCCGGACCGGGGCGCACCTCGCTGACGACGACCGACCGTGACGTGAAGTGCTCGGTGTCGTAGGCGACGGCGGACACGTCCTCGTGGCGGAGCGGCAGCCACGTGCCCCCGTACCGGTCGCTGTGGGCCACGGGGCATCGGGAGCGAAGCTCGTCCCAGATCGGGTACGGGTCGGCGACCCACTCCGGGTCGGTGTGGTCGAAGTCGCTGGCCCAGTCCGAGACGGGTGGGTGCTTGGTCGTCATCGGGTCACTCCGAGATCGAGATCGCGTACTCGGGACAGTTCGCGACCGCGCGACGGGCCTTCTCCTCGAGCTCCTCGGGGACGACGCCGTCGTTCAGCTCGAACGCGTTGCCGAGGTCGTCGACGTCGAAGAGCTCGGGCGCCAGGGCGTAGCAGCGGTTGTGGCCCTGGCATTTGTCTGGATCGACGTGCACCCGCACCGGTCGGCTCCTCCGCGACCAAACCTAGACCGGCATAGCAGTTGCTGTACATGGTCTTGCCGAGGCCCGCCTACCCTCGCTGAGCGAAGGGGCTGCCGCCGGACGCGACGCTCACGATGGCGGGACGCGCCGCCATGGGGCTGGAGCCCCTCTGACGTCTGACAGCGACGACTGGGCGACGGGCCCGGGCCAGGGTGTCCCGGCCCGGGCCCGGGCGCGTTCAGGCCTCGAGGTCGGCGTTCTCGGGGACGAACTGGCTGGCGATGAACGTCGCCCCCTGCGGGTCGTTGATCACCGCCATGCGGCTCCACGGGACGTCGAGCGGCCCGGCGACGACCAGGCCGCCGAGCTCGCTCGCCTTCGCCGCCGTCGCGTCCGCGTCGTCGACGGCGAACGTGACGCTCCAGTGCGCCGGCGTGGTCGAGTCGTCGCCGGCGATCGGGGTGAGCGCGGCGACCACGTCGATGAATCCTTCGGGGCCGCCCATCTGCGCCATCTGGTCGCGCAGGCCGGGGGTGCGCTCCTCGAGGTGGTCGCCGTAGCCGGGCAGCGTCCACATCTGGCCGGCGGGCAGGTCCAGCGTCGTCCAGCCGAAGACGGCACCGTAGAACGCCTTGGCGCCCTCGGGGTCGCGGGTGGCGAGCCCGTTGAAGTTCAGCGAGCCGTGCTCGTTGACGATCGTCGCGCCCTTGTGGTCCTTCGCCTGCCAGACGCAGAACGCCGCCCCCTCGGGGTCAGTCAGGACCGCCATGCGGCCCGCGTCGAAGACGTCGAGGGGCTCGGACACCACGGTGCCGCCGGCCTCGCGGACCTTCGCCGCCGTCTCGTCGGCGCTCGCCACCCAGATGTACGTGTTCCACGTCGCCATCGGCGGCGCCCCCTCGGGGAGAGAACTGATCGCCGCCGCGTCGCCGCCCTTGAGCCGACACATCACGTAGCTGGCCTCGGACCCTTCCGGCATCGCGTCCTCGAACTCCCATCCGAACAGGCCGCCGTAGAAGGGGAGGACGGCCTGGGGGTCGGGCAGCGTGCAGTCGACCCAGCAGGGAACGCCGGGGATGTATCCGTCTCGCTCGGGCATGGCCGCTCCTTCCGATCGCTCGCCGGCCGTCACCCTAACGGTCGGCACTTTCGAGCGGTTCGCGGCGCGGTGCCGCTCGCCGGTCAGGATGTGGTCGTGACGACGATGTCGGTCCGGTTCGCCGGAGTGCCGTCGTTGACGATCGCGAAGAGCGGCCAGAACGTGCTGCCAGCGCTGGACAGGCCCTCGTACTCGCCGAGGAAGAACCCGAGCGGGCCCCGTGCGAACGGGGCCTGTTCCATGTCGAAGGACGTGTCGGTCAGCCGGGTCTCGCTCTCCCAATCGCCGGCATCGGCGCAGGTCGTCGCGCCGGACGGGTGGCAGTGGACGAGCCAGTAGTCGGTCGTCGCACCGGGCGCGGGCGTGTTGTTGCGGAAGTCGTAGTAGCTCGTCGCGATGGTCCCGTCGGCGGCCACGTGCACGTTCGGCACCCACGCCTGCTCGTTCGCCGTGTCCGCGCTGCGGGGCGTCTGGTTCACCCTGATCGGGGTCGACCAGGACGCGCCGCCGTTGCTCGACATCGTGAAGGCGATCTCGTCGACGCCGCTGAACCGGGTGTCCTGCCACGTCACGTACAGGTTGCCGTTGCTCGGGTCGACGGCGACCTCGGGGGTGAAGCCCTCGGCGCGGATGGGCGCCCCGGTGTCGGGGTCGAAGGCGCCGATGAACCGGATCTTCTCGATCACCCGTGGCTGGGTCCACGTCGCGCCGTGGTCGGTCGACTTGACGTACGCCAGGCTCGCACCGGGCGGGTTGTTGCCCGACCCCTGGAACAGCGTGAAGAAGTCGAAGAGGTCCCCGTTCGGGCGGACCACGATCTGGTTACCGATCGTGGCCTCGAGCTCTCGGGGCAGGAAGATGGGGTGTCCCGGCTCCCACGTGGCGCCGCCGTCGGTGGTCCGGGAGAACATGATGTCGCCCCGGAACGAGAACGCGTGCTGTGCGTTGAAGTTGGCGCTGTCCGAGGGGAATCGCAGGCGGTCCCACACCGCGTAGGCGAAGTTCGAGTCGGTGGGGTCGCCGGTGATCGACTCCTTGTCGTGGAACAGGAACGGTGCGACGTCGCTGCGGTCGCGGGCCACCGTGACGGGCTCGGTCCACGTGTCACCGCCGTCGGTGGACTTGCTGATCAGGATCGCCGTCGTCGGCTCGTTGGCGAAGTTGACCGACAGGCCGATCTGGTACGCGTCGCCGTTCGGCGAGAAGGTCACCCAGGGGTCGGAAGCCCGCTCGTAGTTGCCACCGTTGGCTTCGGTGCCGCCCGCGCAGGTGCTGAAGTGAGCGAAGGTGTTGTGCCACGTCAGCCCACCGTCGTGGGTGACGGAGGTGACCAGGCCCCGGGCGCCACCGTTCGACCACCGGTCCTGCTGCCAGACAGCGATCACGTTGTCGGGGTCGGCCGGGTTCACCTCGACCCAGGGCTCGACCTCGCTGTTCAGGAAGTTGGTGCCCGTCTGGCCCGAGATGTCGCAGTCGGCGAACGGGCTCGGCCCCGACAGCACGGTGAGGGGCGCCCGGGTCAGCGTTCCCGCCGTCGCCGTTCCGGCAATGCCGAGCATCAGCGTCCCGAGAATGGCCACGATTCCGAGAACCGCGCGAGTACCCATGGCCCCCCCATTCCACGCCCGGTTCTCCCTCGAGCCGGGCTCGATCGGGATGAAATGAGGCTACCCCCGGAGGCGTCCGAGGTCGAGGGCCGTTGAGCGGGTCTTCGGTCTATCCGCGTAGGGCGACGGTGAGGATGTCGTCGATGTCCTTGGCGAGCCAGCTGCGGTGGTGACGGAAGGCGAACAGCTCGTAGCCGCGGCCCGGCTCGACGATCTGCACCTGGCCGTCGACGGTCCGGTAGGGGAAGCGGCGCGTCCACCGGTGGGCACCGTGGGTCGTTCCGTCGTCGACCGTGAGGCCGACCGTGAGCGTGCCGGCGTCGGACGGCTCCGGCACGAAGGTGTCCGGGGCGGAGTCCGAGCCCTCGGCCAGCCGCCAGGACACCGCGTAGCGTTCGCCGAACTGCGAGCCGGTGTCGAGGGCGACCTCGCGCCGCCGGTGTCCGTCGGTGATGGACGCCACGACGTGGGATCCGCGGGTCGGGTTGGTGGCCGTCACCGCGAGCGTGAGGGGGCGCGGCCCGTGCGCCAGCCGCAGGCGGACGGGCACGAGGCTGGGCTCGAGCAGGTCGTCGCCCGGCTCCTGCTGCTGCACGAGCTGGTAGACGGCCCGCTCGGGGAAGCGGTCGAACACCGCGAGCTCGGCGGACCCGCGGTCCTCGGCGTAGAGGACCGATCCGTCGAGGTCGGGGCGGTTCTCGAGGAAGGGCGCCGGCGACTGGAACCCGTCCTTCCCCCGCCCCGGGACCACGAGCACGGCGTTCGTCAGCCCGAGCGCGTCGACCGAGTCGCGGACGCTGCGGTAGTCGTCCCGGACGTCCGCGTTGGCGTCGATCTTCGACGGAATGGCCAGCGCGGTCAGTGTCAGGCCGGCCGCCACGGCCGCGAGGCCAACGCGCCGGGCCCGCCGGTTGGAACGCAACAGCAGGTCGAGCCCCCGTGCGCCGAGGATCACCACCGGGACCAGCACCGGCAGGTGGTAGAAGGGCCCGAGCGTCTCCACGCCGGGCCACCGCGCCGACATCGAGAACGGGCTCCAGAAGAACACGTAGCCGACGCACACGCTGACGGCCAGGCCGGCCAGCGCCCACAGCCAGGTCGCCCGGCGCCAGCCCGCCCGCACGGCTGCGACCAGTGCCACGACCGCCAGGCCCACCGTGACGACGCCGCCGAACGTCCAGCTCGGCAGCCACTGCATGTTCCCCACCAGGCCCCGCAGCCCGTCGCGGGGCCCGAAATGGAACACGGTCGAGGCGAAGATGCCGCGCTGGCCGAAACCAACCGTGTCGTGCGGCCCGGTCACCGTGAACGGCAGCGTGAGCGGGCCGCCCATCGTGTGGGCGTTGTAGAGCAGGTCGAGGGCCACGATCGGCGCGGCGCCGGCGGCGACCAGGCCGAGGGCGCGCCACAGCTCGTGCCGCCGGTCGCGCAGGCGGTACCCGAGCACGGCCAGGAATGGCAGGGCGAACAGCACGGCGTCGAACGGGCGGGCGAACAGGCCGACGCCGAGCGCCGCGCCCGCCGCCACCACCGGCCACCGTGAGCCGCGCCGCACCCCGGCCAGCAGGCCGACCGCGAACGCCAGCCCGGTGACCAGCTGGAACAGGTAGGGGAGGAACGTGCCGCTCTGGACCAGCGTGATCGGCGACAGCGCGAACAGGCCGGCCGCCAGCAGCGCGACGCGCCGCCCGCCGCCGTCGTCGCGCTCCTCCTCACGCAGCACCTCGCGCGCCAGCAGGTACACGAGGCCAACCGCGGCGGCCGCGATCAGCGCCGACCCCACGCGCATCGAGCCGGTCGTCCCCTCGGCGGCCGTCAGCACCGCCGGCCACGGGGGCGCGTACTTCATCACGACCCGCCCGTCGCGGACGCCCGAGGCCCACGGCCGGAACACGTCGTACCGGGCGGCCGGCAGCGTCAGGTGCCCGTCGCCCAGCAGGTGCGCCTCGTACACGTACATGGCGTCGTCGTGGTTGAGCGAATAGAGCGGGAACAGTGACCGGGCCAGCACGAGCGACAGGACGAAGCTCGCCGCCACCAGGGCCCCGAGGCCGATCGCGGTCAGCGACCTCCAGCGGCCCCGCGAGCGCCGGTCGGGCGGCTCAGGCCGCGCAGGCCGCGCGGACTCGGTCACGGCCAGCCCTTGCGTAGCCCGCCCAGCGCTCACCGCGCGCACGGTAGCACTGCAGGCCCTACGGCCCGGCGCTGAGCTGCAGGATGGCGATGGACGACGTCGGCCCGGTCGAGCCGTTCGACGAGACCACGGCCACGAGCCGGTTGTTCCCGCCGCCGATCCCGGTGGACGTCAGCGTGACCGGCACGTCGACCGATCCGCCGGAGCCGATCGTCGCCGTCTGCTCCGCCACCGCCACGACGCTGTTCGCCTCGTAGGGGTCGAGGTCGTAGCCGCCGCCGGGCACGCCCGACGTGAACAGGGCGCCCTCGGCATCCAGCAGCCGCACCGACGCCCCCGCCGGCCCGGTGATGCGCACGGTCTGGCCGGCCTGGGACACGGTGGCCGGCGTCGAGGCCACGCCGACGACGGACACGCCCGGGGTCGGGCGGGCGAGCCCGTCCAGGCGGACCTGCGACTCGCCCAGGCTTCCGGGAGTCCGGTACAGCCGGCCGGTCTGGGTCGTGCCGTCCTCGTAGGTGACGGTGACGGTGGCCGCCGACAGCTCGAGGCCCGACACGCTGCCCGACTCGCCTGGGCCCGGCTGGCTCGCGCCCTTGATGCTGGTCGGGTCGACGTCCACCGAGAAGGTCAGCGTCTCGCCCGGCCCGAGGTCGGTGAACGTGGCCCCGAGCACGTCATAGCCGCCGTCGTGGCTGCCCGAGAACGCGTGCCCGATCGTGCCCACCCCCGGGTTGGCGTCGACGGTGAAGTCCTTGCCGAGCGTGTCGCCGCCCGTGCCGCCGGGGTCGAAGACCAGGTCGGGCAGAAGGCTGGTGGACAGGTCGAACCGCACGCTGGCGATCTGCTGCCCGCCGGCGGACGTGTTCGTGAGCCGGAACGAGCCGCTGTTGTACGTGCTCGAGTTCAGCGCCGGCGAGCCGACCGCGACGGCCGTCGACGGCGTCAACGCCAGCGAGCTGGCCGGCTGCACGTCGAGGAAGTCCCACGTGGCCGGGAACGGCGGCGCCGCGCCCGCCGAGGTCGAGATGATGCCGACCGCCGGCGCCGTGGCGCCCGTGAACCACGAGGCCGGCACCGCCCGCGGACCCCCGACCGCCACCGGCGCGGCCCCGTCGATCGCGTAGCTGGCCTGCACGGTCGACGCGGCCGGGTCGACACGCAGGTACAGGTCGACGGCGCCCGGCCCGGGCCAGGCGGGACCCGGCGCGGTGACGGTCGTGGGCGTGCCGCCCTGCTCGTCGACGAGGACGAAGCCGCCGGCGGCCACGGTCAGCTTGACGTAGTCGTCCTGGGTCCCGGTCCCGAAGAACACCCCGAACGACTGGTTGCCGGTGGGCGCGCCACCCGAGAACGGCTCCGGCAGCCGCGTGTGCACGACGAAGGGCGCGCTCGACGGTGTCACGTCGATGCCCCGCTGGAAGCCGTACTGCTGGGTGTTGGTCGAGCCGAGCGCGTCGCCCTCCGGCGCCTCGTCGACCGTCACCACGCCGGCGGCGCCGCCAGTGGTCATCTTCGTGGGGTCGAACAGACTCGAGTAGTCGCTGGTCCCGTTGGTCATCAGCCCGGTGAAGCCGAGGCCGAGCAGGCCGCCGGCCGGCGGGGCGTCGTTGTCCCACGTCAGCGTCGCCGGCAGGAACGTGGTGCGGCCGTTGGCGGCGTCGACGGCGAACGGGTCGGACGTGTCGGGCAGGCCGTCGTTGTCGTCGTCGGGATCGTTCAGGTCGGACGTGTGGTCGCCGTCGGCGTCCGGCGGGACGTCGGCGGACGAGCACGGGTTGGTGCCGGCGTCGATCTCGTCGGCGTTGTCGAAGCCGTCGCTGTCCTCGTCGAGCGCCGGGTCGTACGCCCCCGTGCAGGCCACCGTCTGGGGCTCGAAGACGTTGACGGCGTTGCCCTGGAAGTCGGCCACCCAGACCGTGCCCGGGAACGGGTCGGCGTCGCCGAGCGCGGTGACGTCGAGCGGCAGGCTGCCGGCGTTCGAGAACAGGACGGTGTTCGACGTGACCGCGGTGCCGTCGGCGTTCAGCTCGATCCGGTGGATCGCGTCGTCGTACGACGCCGTGAGCAGGTCCCCCTGCATCGCGCCGTTGAAGCTCGACGCCGTGTACTCGTCCAGCCCGTTGGTCGAGAAGCCGAAGGTGGTCAGGGCCCCGCGGGCCGGCTCGTTGCGGTAATCGCACTCGACCGGGTCGGCCGTCGCCACCGGCGACTGCGGGTTGCTGGCGTTGAACGTGTTCGCCCGGTTGGCGCGGGTGGGGTTGGGGTGGCCGCCGTAGAAGCCCCGACCCGGGATGCGGACCAGCGAGTCGCCGTCGCTGTCGTTCGCTTCGGCGGGGGCGTTGGTGCACTGGCCGGTGGCGTCGT
The DNA here is from genome assembly GCA_046744265.1 of Actinomycetota bacterium. Lineage (GTDB taxonomy): Bacteria > Actinomycetota > Acidimicrobiia > Acidimicrobiales > VFJN01 > DATCLS01. The sequence continues at coordinate 609 of JBKPAS010000098.1, read as the reverse complement.
CGGGAGACGGAATTCCGCCCCAGCCGGCGTTGCCGCCGTTGTCGATCGTGTACAGGTTCCCCGACACCGTGCGGACGATGTCGTAGGAGTTGCGGAAGCCGGGTGCGTAGACCTGGACCGGTCCGCCGGGCACGAGCTTGGCCTGGTTCTTGCCGTCGTCGCCGCCGAACGGGTCGTTGGCGTCCGCGGTGCCGGACCGGCTCTCGTCGTCGAGCGTCGGCAGGTCGTAGGTCGTGTTTCCGATGGCGTCGAGGTCGACCGACAGGACCGCGCTCGACAGCGCGTACTCGGGCAGGTAGGCGAAGTTGTGCGAGGGTGCGCCCTTGTTGGTGTTGCCCCCGTAGGCGATGAGCACGTCGTTGGTGGCCGGGTCGAGGATCAGGCCGTTGCCGGTGTGGTTCTCCTCGGACCGGGGCAGGCCGCGGACCAGGTCGGTCTTCTGCCACGAGCCACCGGACTTCGTGAGCCGCGAGAGGATGCCCGAGTTCGTGTCGAGGTTCAGGTCGGTGCCCTCGGTGCCGGCGCCGATGCGGGGGTCCGAGGAGACCGCGTAGATCTGCGGGCTCTGCGCGGTGCCGGTGACGGCGATGCCGGTGACGAGCCGGCCGG
>JBKPAS010000085.1:0-4419 GCA_046744265.1 Actinomycetota bacterium | reverse complement strand
GAGCGCGACGGCGTCGACGCCGTTGGGACGCTGCCAGGCAACCGTGTCGCCCGGCCGGACACCGGCCGCCAGCAGACCCCCGGCGACCGCGGCGACGCGGTCCTCGGCGAGCCCGGGCGCGCCGGCGGTGTCGCCGAGCATCTCGTCCAGCGTCTGGTCGCCCCACGGCCCGCCGGCGGCCGCCCACCGCACGCCGAGCGGATGCTCGTACGTCGGGCGCAGGCGCCGGCCAGGTGACATAAGCGTCAGTTCGTCACATGGTCGACGCCCTCGACCCGGCCCGCGCGGCCGAGGGCCTTCCGGAACGCGACCGTGTTGCCGGCGGAGATGAACCGGTGGACGCGCCGCTCGAAGGCCCAGCGCAGGACCGGGTTGAAGGCGTGGTAGCTCTCCCAGAACGTCAGCCGGGTGCGGCCCTCGCCGACCTCCTCCAACCGGTGCCAGCCCTCGGCGCGCGACCACAGCGGCTTGCCGACCGCCGCGTAGCGGGAGATCTCGTTCACCCGGGCCTCCACGATGCTCTCGAACGACCGGGCCACCCCGCCCGAGAGCAGGTAGCGGGGCACGCGGAACGTGCACATCCGGGCCAGGCCCTGGCCGGCCTCGTCGCCGTCGGCCAGGACCTCGATGATCCCGCCCGGGTACTCGATGCGCCACGGCAGCTCGGTCCCCGGCGGGCGGCGGGGATGCAGCGCGCGCCAGACGTCCGGCACCTCGGCGTCGACGACCAACTCCATCGCGTGCTCCTGCATCACCCCTCCCCCCACGTGTCCCAGTAGGTGACCTGCTCGACCGGGGGACGGGCGGCAGGCGTGAACTCCGCGCCGATCGTGTAGGCGACCGGCAGCAGCGCGACCTGCGTGACCCCGGCCGGGATCCCGAGCAGCTCGGCGGCCTCCGCCTCCCGGGCCAGGTGCAGGGTGGTCCACACGGAGCCGAGGCCGCGCGAGCGCAGGGCCAGCATGAAGCTCCAGGTCGCGGGCAGGATCGACCCGTACGCCGAGGCTGCCAGGATCGTCGGGGCACCGTCGACCCGCCGCTCGATGCACGGGATCACATGCACAGGTACCCGGTGCAGCGTCTCGGTCAGGGCCAGCGCGCTCTCGTAGACCCGCCGCGTCTGCGGGTCATCGGCGCTCTGCGCAGCGGCGGCCAGGTACGCCGCCCCGCTCTCGGCGTACAGCCGGGCCAGCGCGGCCCGCTTGCGAGGGTCGGTGACCACGAGCCACCGCCAGTCCTGCGCGTTGCTGGCCGTGGGCGCCTGCACGGCCAGCCGCAGGCACTCGAGCACGACCTCCCGCGGGACGGGTCGGTCGAGGTCGAGCCGGCGCCGCACGGCGCGGGTGGTCCGCAGCACGTGGTCGAACGCGGCTCGCGCGGCGGCGTCCATCGCGCCGTTTCTAACATGAAAGTCACCCGTCAGGTCAGGCGGCCCACCTCGCGGAGGAACGGCTGGGTCTCGGCGACCCGACCGGTGAGGACCGCAGGGTCGCCGGTGCAGACCAGGAACGCCGCCTCGGCCACGTAGTCGATGGGCTCGGGTCCGACGCGCCCTGCGGCTCGGTCATCGAGAAGCACGACACGATCCGGTTGTCGAGCAGCGGCTCGAGGTAGCGCGCCTTCAGCTCGGGGGTGCCGTAGCGGGCGAGGATCTCGCTGTTCCCCGAGTCGGGCGCCTGCGAGCCGAACACGATCGGCGCGCATTCGGACCGGCCCAGGATCTCGTTGAGCAGGGCGAGCTTCACCTGCCCGTAGTGATTGTACCGACCGGTCGGTTCGGGTTCACGGCCGCGCCGGCGACCGGATGGGAAGACCGGTGCGTCGCCGCGGGTTGCCATCGCTGGTGGCGACCACGTCGACGGCATCTCGGACCCGGTGGGTGGCGGTGCGCCCGCTCCGGCACCGCAACTTCGCCCTGGTGTGGTCGGCGGCGCTGGTCTCGAACGTCGGCACGTGGATGGAGACGGTGGCGGTCGGCGACCTGGTGGCCAGCGGGACCGGCGAGGCGGGCTGGACCGCCCTGGTCGCCGCCGCCGCCTTCCTGCCGATGGGCCTGATGGGACCGATCGGCGGCGCGATCGCGGACCGGGTGGACCGGCGGCGGTTCGTGTTCCGCACGACCCTGCTGCAGACCGTGTGTGCCGGCACGCTGGCCGTGCTGTCTGCGACCCACGCCGCCTCGCCCGGCGCGGTGGCGCTCGTCGTGCTGGTGGCCGGCAGCGTGGCCGGCATCGGCTTCCCCGCCTACCAGGCGATGCTGCCCGACCTGGTCCCGGCCGACGACCTGCTGGGGGCCGTCTCGCTGGGCCAGGCGCAGTTCAACCTCGGGCGGGTCGTCGGGCCGGCGCTCGCCGGGGTGGCGATCGCGCTCGGCTCGTACACCGCCGCGTTCGCCCTCAACACGGTGTCGTTCGGGGCGATGCTGGCGGCGCTGGTGGCCCTGCGCCTGCCGCCCAGGCCGGGGGCCGAGGACGAGGGCTCGATCTGGACCCGCATCCGCACCGGCGCCCGCGCCTGCCGCCGCGAGCCCGGGGTGCGGGCGGCGATCGTGGTCATCTCGGTGGTCGCCCTGTGTGCCTCGCCGTTCATCGCGCTGATCCCCGCCATGGCCCGGGTCCGCCACCACGGCGGGTCGACGCTCACGTCGGTCCTCGTCACGGCCCAGGGCGTCGGTGCGGTGGCCGGCGCGCTGCTCGTCCCCGTCCTGGCCCAGCGCATCGGCCGCCACCGCCTGCTCGTGGCCGGGCTGGTCGCCCTGCCCGCCGCGCTGGTCCTCTACGGCCTGGCGCCCACGCCCCGCACCGCCACGGTCGCGCTGGCCGGCGTCGGCGCCACGTACATCTGCGTGTTCTCGGGGCTGGGCACGGTCGTGCAGCTCCGGGCGCCGGCGCAGCTGCGGGCCCGGGTCGTCAGCCTCTACTTCCTCGCCCTCGGCACGCTGTACCCGATCGGGGCGACGGTCCAGGGGCCCATCGCCGACCGCCTCGGCCTCGGGCCGGTCACGGCCGGCGCCGCCCTGGCGCTGCTGGCGTTCGTCGCCCTCGCCCGGGCCGTGCGGCCCCGACTGCTGCAGGCGCTCGACGACCTCGACGCCTACCCGGCCGCTCCCCCGCTCCCCGCCGTGCGGGCCGAACAGTAGTTTGATCGAGTCAAACACCCGCCGGTACGGTCACGTCCAGCGATCGCACAGCACCCGGTCCCAGGCACGGAGGGCGCGAGGGGTGGAGTTCGGCATCTTCTTGAACGGCTACATCCCGGGGCCCGGGGCGCACGACACCGAGTGGGAGCACCGGCAGCTCATGCGCGAGGCCGAGTACGCGGTGTTCGCCGACAAGCACAACTGGAAGTACGCGTGGTTCGGCGAGCACCACTCGCTGACCGAGTACAGCCACATGTCGGCGCCCGAGGTGATCATGGGCCTGGTCGCCGGGCAGACCGACTACATCCACCTGGCCTCGGGCATCACCAGCCTGTCGCCCCGCAAGGAGCACCCGGTCCGGCTGGCCGAGCGGGCCGCCATGCTCGACCACGTCACCGGCCGGCGGTTCGAGTGGGGCACCGGCCGCGGCGCGGGCAGCCACGAGCTCGCCTCGTTCAACATCCTGGACACGAGCTCGACGAAGGCCGAGTGGGACGAGGTCGTCCGCGAGATCCCGCGCATGTGGGAGCAGGTCGACTACTCCTACGAGGGCCAGCACTTCACCGTGCCGACGCCGCACAACATCCTGCCCAAGCCCTACGGGCAGGGGCACCCGCCGATCTGGGTGGCGTGCGGAAACCCGCCGACGTTCGAGAAGGCGGGCCGGTTGGGCATCGGGGCCGTCGCCTTCAACTTCGAGCCCATCTACAACCTGAAGGGCCGCGTCGAGGCCTACAAGCAGGGCATCGCCGAGTGCACCGAGCCGGTCGGCCAGTTCATGAACGACAACCTCATGATGACCAACGCCGTGCTCTGCTTCGAGGACCGCGGCAAGGCCCGCAAGCTCGCGCTCGAGCGGGTCAGCGGCTACCTCGTGACGATGGTCAACCTGTACCACGACACGATGCCGAAGTCGCCCGACGCCATCACCTGGCCCGAGCCGCCGCGCACCGTGCGCGACGCGGTCGGTGACGGCGACGCCGACGAGGTCCTCGACCACCTGATCGCCGGGGGCCACAGGCTGGTCGGCAACCCCGAGGAGGTCTGCGAGCAGATCGAGGCCTACAAGGCCGTCGGCTGCGACCAGCTCGTGTTCGGCCTGCCGCAGGACCTGCACCGCGACGAGATCCTCGAGCTGCTCGAGGTGTTCGGCGACCGGGTCATCCCCGAGCACGACCCTGACCGCACGCATTCCACCGACCGCTACCGGGCCACCGCCGAGCCCAAGTACCCCAAGTTCAACAAGCCGCTCCCCGACGTCGAGTGGCCCACCCTCATCC
>JBKPAS010000084.1:0-3410 GCA_046744265.1 Actinomycetota bacterium | reverse complement strand
ACCAGATCCGTACACCAGGGGGCTGGCGCGAGGCACAGGAACTGCAGGTAGGCGACCGAGTGCTGCAGGCAGCTCCGCATCACCTCTCCGACTTCCAATGGCAGGTCGCCCTCGGCACGCTCATGGGCGATGGCGCCTTGTCGCCGACCCGTAGCGGCTGCGGCGCTCGGCTCCGCTGGGGCCACGCGGCGAAGCAAGCCGCCTACGGCGACTGGAAGGCGTCGCTTTTCGCCAACCTTCACGTGAGTCGATCGACGAACGCGAAGGGCGCCGTTTTCCACGACGTCCAGCCGCTCGTCGAACTGGCCTCGCTCCGAGAGGCCGTGTACGTCGACGGCATGAAGGTCCTGAGCGAGGGCTACCTCAAGCAACTCACGCCGCTTTCGCTGGCCATCTGGTACATGGACGACGGGTCGTTCGCCTCGCGCGCCAAGGGCCTCCAGGAGAGGACAGCCGGGGGGAGCGGGCGTTCCGAGATCTGCGTACAGGCATTCGAGCCTGGCAGTCGTGAGCGCCTTCGGGCACATCTCGCCGACACATGGGGCATCAACGCCCGGCTGATCGACAAGGGCAGCCGCCGGCAGGCCTTCCTCGTCTTCTCGAAGGACGAGACGACGAAGTTCCATGCCCTGATCGCCCCGTTCGTGCATCCATCGATGGAGTACAAGCTCCTGCCGCGTTATCGAGGCCGGTTTGCTGTGGAGCCGGTGTTCAGCCCGGTGCGCCACGAGCTCGCTCCGTTCCCGATCACCCGAATCGCCGACAAGCCGCCGACTCGAGCCACGCACCGGTTCGACATCGAGGTCGAAGGCACGCACAACTACTTCGTCGACGGGGTGATGGTGCACAACTCGCCCGAGACCACGCCGGGTGGGCGGGCGCTCAAGTTCTACTCGTCGGTCCGGCTCGACATCCGGCGCATCGAGTCGATCAAAGACGGCGTCGAGGTCGTCGGCAACCGCACCCGCGTCAAGGTGGTGAAGAACAAGGTCGCCCCGCCGTTCAAGCAGGCCGAGTTCGACATCATGTACGGCAAGGGCATCAGCCGTGAGGGCTCGCTGCTCGACATCGCCGTCGACATGGGCCTCGTGAAGAAGTCGGGTGCCTGGTACACCTACGACGGCGAGCAGCTCGGGCAGGGCCGAGAGAACGCCAAGCAGTTCCTGGCCGACAACCCCGAGGTCATGGTCGAGATCTCCGAGCGCATCCGCGCCGATCTCGGCATCGGCACCACCAAGCCCGCCGGGCCCGCCGGCGACAACGGCTCGTCGGCGAGCGACGCGATGACGCTCGCGGACGACGCTCCCATCACGCTCGACAGCTGACAGCGTCCCAGCTCGCGGCGGGGGTGTGCCGGCTTCGGCGCGGCGGCCGCCGGCACACCCCCGCCCGTTCACTAATGTGACCCCGCCGCAGGGGGAGCGTCAGATGACCGTGGGGACCAACGCTTCGGGCGGGACGACCGAAGCCGTGAGACCGCGGCGCCTCGTCGACGCACCGATGCTGCGATCGCTGGCGCCGGCGCTGCTGATCCTCGTCGCCCAGCAGATCCTGTTCCCGGCGCCGGCCGCCATCGTCGTCCGGGGGTTCATCGTCGGCGGCCTCACGGCCCTGATCGCCCTCGGTATGGCCCTCATCTACCGGTCCAACCGCATCATCAACTTCGCCCAGGCCGACCTCGGGTTCGCACCGACCGTCCTCGCCTACCTGCTGCTCACCCAGGCCGACGTGCCCTATGCGGTGGCGGTGGCCGTCGGGCTGGCCACCGCCGTTCTGCTCGGCGCCACGACCGAGCGCCTGGTGATCCGCCGGTTCGCCCGGTCGCCGCGGCTACTGGTCACGATCGCCACGATCGGGCTCAGCCAGGTGCTCGCGGCCGCGGCGTTGCTGCTGCCCCGCTTGTGGGACGTCGAGCTCGTCGGGGGCCGCATCGACCCGCCGTTCGACCTCACGCGCCAGATCGGCATCCTCCGCTTCGACGCCAACGACCTGCTCGGTCTGCTCGTCACGCCGGTCGCGGTGGCGCTCGTCGCGCTGTTTCTCGGGCGCAGCGACGCCGGGGTCGCCATCAGGGCGAGCGCCGACAACGCGGACCGGGCCTCGTTGCTCGGCGTGCCGGTCAACCGCTTGCAGACCGTCGTCTGGAGCATGACCGCCGCCCTCGCCTTTGCCGCCGTCTTCCTGCGCAGCAGCATCCTCGACCTGCCGACCGACACCGCGCTCGGCTTCGGCATCCTGCTGCGGGCGCTCGTCGCCCTGCTGCTCGGGCGCATGACCAACCTCGTCGCCGTGGCGTCGTCGGCGGTCGCCCTCGGCGCCCTCGAGCTGGGCGTGCAGTGGAACCACGACTTCGAGCTGATGGAGCCCGTGCTCGGCGTGGTCGTCGTCCTGGTCCTTGTGGTCCGCTGGCGCGAGGCGCGGACCGCCGACCCCGAGGGCTCGCCGGCGGCCTGGAGGGCCGCCGAGTCCGTCCGGCCCGTGCCGGCGGCGCTGGCACGGCTGCGCGAGGTGCGGGTCGCCAAGGCCGCGGTCCTTGCTGCGCTCGCCGTCGTGGCGGTGGCGTTGCCGGCGGTCCTGTCCACCGGCCAGGTGTTCAAGGCGTCGGCCCTGCTGATCTACGCCATCCTCGGGCTGTCGCTGGTCGTGCTGTCGGGCTGGGCGGGCCTGGTGTCGCTCGGCCAGGTCGGGCTGTTCGCCGTGGGCGCCGCCGTCGGAGGCGCCGTGATGACGAGCTGGGACGTCGACCTGGTCGTCGCGGTCATCCTGGCCACGCTCGCCGGCGCGGCCGTGGCGACCGTCATCGGCGTGCCGGCGCTGCGGTTGCGCGGGCTGTCGCTGGCAGTCGCCACGTTCGCGTTCGCCCTGGCCACGACGGCCTACCTGCTCGACCCCGAGCGGTTCGGGTGGGTGCCCGAGGAGCGCGTCGCCCGGGCGCCGCTGCTCGGTGGCCTCGGCCTCTCGTCCGAGAGATCCGTCTACTACCTGGCGCTCGTCGTGCTGATCGCCGTGGTCGCCGGGTTGCGGGGCGTGCGGGCGAGCCGGTTCGGGCGGGCTCTGGTCGCGCTGCGCGACAACGAGCGGGCCGCGCAGGCCTACGCGGTCGACCCGGTCCGGACGCAGCTGGCGGCCTTCGCCCTGTCGGGGGCGATCGCCGCGCTGGCCGGGGCGCTGTTCGTCCACCACGAGCGGGCGTTCGACCCGACGTCGTACTCGCCCATCGAGAACCTTGCGGTGTTCACGATGGTCGTCGTCGGGGGCATGAGCACGGCCACCGGGGCCGTCCTCGGCGCGCTCTTCCTGCTCGGCGGGCGGTGGTTCCTCGACACCGAGTGGCAGTTCCTGGCCTCGGGTATCGGGGTGCTGCTGATCCTGCTCGCCGCCCCGGGCGGGTTGGCCGGCCTGTTGTACGA
>JBKPAS010000102.1:0-8000 GCA_046744265.1 Actinomycetota bacterium | reverse complement strand
CACCCTTGGCCCGCACGAGGTCACGGACCGCGAAGTCGCGGTAGTGGAACGCGGGGATGGGAGTGTGGAGTCGGTTCACCATCTCGAGAAGGAGGGGGGCGGGGGACACAGTGAAACCGGCGGCGAGGGGGCGCCGGCAGCGATGGCGGCGAACCCAGACTGACGCTAATACCCGTTCAGCGCGTTTATGCATCATGTGGTAGCCAACACCACTCTCCGTCACGGCGTGACCACCGCTCGTCCCCGCAGCTCCCCCCGGTCGAGCCGCTCGTAGGCGGCGCCGACGTCGGAGAGGGCGAACAGGTCCACCTCGCTGCGGATGAGCCCGGCCTCGGCCAGCCGCATCACCTCGTGGGCGTCCGCGATCGACGACCCCTGGAACGTGAAGACCTCGGCGTCGCGGGGCAAACTCCCGAACCACGGGCGCGTGAACGTGCCGCCGCCGGCGCCCACCACGGCCAGGGCGCCGTAGCTGCGCACGCTGGCCACCCCGGCAGCGATGGTGGCGTCGACGCCCACGAAGTCCAGTACGGCGTGCGCGCCCTCGCCCCCGGTCGCGTCGCGCACCGCGGCGGCGACGTCGGGGGCCGCCGTCGCGTCGTCGACCCCGGCGACCACGCGGTGGGCGCCCAGCTCGGTGGCGACGGCCAGCCGGCCGGGGTTGGGGTCGACGGCGATCACCTGGGCCGGGGTCAGCGCCCGCAGCAGCTGGACCGCGAAGCCGCCCAGTCCACCAGCCCCGACGACGACCGCGGTCGACCCCGGCACCAGCCGGGGCAGCACCCGGCGGACGGCGTGGTATGACGTGGCGCCGGCGTCCATAAGCGGGCCGGCGACGACCGGGTCGAGGCTCTCGAGGCGGACCAGGTCCCGCGGCGCGGAGGCCACCACGTACGTGGCCAGCCCGCCGTCGCGCCCGTAGCCGCGGCCGACCAGCCCGTGGGGGCAGGCGCTGTCCTGCCCTCGCACGCAGAACCCGCACACGCCGCACGACGACGGCGACACGAGCGCCACCGGGTCGCCCTCGGCGAAGCCCTCGACACCCGGCCCGAGCGCGTGGATCCATCCGCCCACCTCGTGGCCCAGCGTGAACGGCAGCCGCCACCCCAGCGCCTCGCCGATCTCGCCGGGCATGGCCGCCATCGCGATGTCCGAGTGGCACAGGCCGTTGCCGGCCACCCGCACCCGCACCTGGCCCGGGCCCGGCTCGGGCACCGGCGCCTCGGTCAGCTCGGGGCTCGCCCCCCACCGCACGATCCGGTAGGCGGCCATGGTCTCGCTCTGTGGCATGGGCCACATGCTGTCGTTTCCGCAACGCAGCGTGGGGGAGACTGGCGGCATGGTCGACGTCACCGCGCGCCCCGACGACCGCCTGGGTGGCGACCTCGCCACCGTCGACGCCTGGTGGCGAGCCGCCAACTACCTCTCGGTCGGGCAGATCTACCTGCTCGACAACCCCCTGTTGCGCGAGCCGCTGCGCATCGACCACGTCAAGCCCCGGCTGCTCGGCCACTGGGGCACCACGCCTGGGCTCAACCTGATCTACGCCCACCTCAACCGGGTGATCGGGGCCCGCGACCTCGACGCGATCTTCGTGTGCGGCCCGGGCCACGGCGGTCCGGCCATGGTGGCCAACACCTACCTCGAGGGCAGCTACAGCGAGCGGTACCCGGCGGTCATACAAGACGAGGACGGGATGCGGCGGCTGTTCCGGCAGTTCTCGTTCCCGGGCGGCATCCCGAGCCACGCCGCCCCCGAGACGCCGGGGTCGATCAACGAGGGCGGCGAGCTGGGCTACGCCCTCGCCCACGCCTACGGCGCCGTGCTCGACGACCCCGACCTGCTCGCGGTGTGCGTGATCGGCGACGGCGAGGCCGAGACCGGGGCGCTGGCCGCCAGCTGGCACTCGAACAAGTTCCTCGACCCGGCCTCCGACGGGGCGGTGCTGCCGATCCTGCACCTCAACGGGTACAAGATCGCCAACCCGACGGTCCTGGCCCGCATCGAGCCCGACGAGCTGCGCCACCTGCTCGAGGGCTACGGCCACGACCCCCGGTTCGTGACCGGCGACGAGCCCGCCGCCGTCCACCACGAGCTGGCGATGGCGCTCGACGAGGCGCTCGACGACATCGCCGCCATCCAGGCCGACTGGCGGACCGGCACGGCGTCCGGGCAGACAAGGCCCCGCTGGCCGGCGATCGTCCTGCGCACGCCCAAGGGGTGGACGGGGCCCCACGAGGTCGACGGGCAGCAGGTCGAGGGCACGTGGCGGTCGCACCAGGTCCCGCTCGCCGGGCTCGCCGAGCGACCCGACCACCTGCGCCTGCTCGAGGAGTGGATGCGCAGCTACCGGCCCGACGAGCTGTTCGACGGCGAGGGGCGGCTGCGGCCCGAGATCGCCGCCCTGGCCCCGGCCGGCGACCGGCGCATGGGCTCGAACCCCAAGGCCCACGGCGCCGTGCGCCACGAGCTGGACCTGCCCGACTTCCGCGACTACGCGGTGGACGTGCCCGGCCCCGACGCCACCCGGTCGGAGGCCACCCGGGTGCTGGGCACGTGGCTGCGGGACGTGATGCAGCGCAACCCCGGCTCGTTCCGCATCATGGGCCCCGACGAGACGCAGTCGAATCGGCTGGGCGCGGTCTTCGACGTGACCAACCGGGCCTGGCTGGCCGAGCGGCGGGACGGTGACGACCACCTGGCCCCAGGCGGCCACGTCATGGAGGTCCTGTCCGAGCACCTGTGCCAGGGCTGGCTCGAGGGCTACACGCTCACCGGCCGGCACGGGCTGTTCAACTGCTACGAGGCGTTCGTCCACATCGTCGACTCGATGTTCAACCAGCACGCCAAGTGGCTGAAGGTCAGCCGGCACATCCCCTGGCGCCAGCCGCTGCCGTCGTTCAACTACTTGCTGTCCAGCCACGTCTGGCGCCAGGACCACAACGGCTTCTCGCACCAGGACCCCGGCTTCATCGACCACGTCGTGAACAAGAAGGCCGAGATCGTGCGGGTCTACCTGCCGCCGGACGCCAACTGCCTCGTCGAGGTCATGGACCACTGCCTGCGCAGCCGCGACTACGTCAACGTTGTCGTGGCCGGCAAGAACGAGGCCCCCAACTGGCTCGACATGGACGCGGCCACCGACCACTGCACCCGAGGCATCGGCGTGTGGGAGTGGGCCTCGACCGACGGCGGCCGCGACCCCGACGTCGTGCTGGCGTGCGCCGGCGACATCCCCACGCTCGAGACCCTGGCGGCCGTCGACCTGCTGCGCCGCGGGCTGCCCGACCTTCGGGTGCGGGTCGTCAACGTGGTCGACCTCATGCGGCTGCAGCCCGACACCGAGCACCCCCACGGCCTGACCGACACCGAGTTCGACGCCCTGTTCACCACCGACAAGCAAGTGATCTTCGCCTGGCACGGCTACCCATGGTTGATCCACCGGCTCACCTACCGGCGGACCAACCACCGCAACATCCACGTGCGGGGCTACAAGGAGGAGGGCACGACCACCACGCCCTTCGACATGGTCATGCTCAACGACCTCGACCGGTTCCACCTGGTCATGGACGTGATCGACCGGGTGCCGTCGCTCGGCCCGTCGGGGTCGACAGCCGCGGCCGAGGTGCGGGCCGACATGGAGGGCCGGCGGGCCGCGGCCCGCGAGCACACCCGCCTCCACGGCGAGGACGCGCCCGAGGTCCGGGACTGGGCCTGGCCGGGCTGACCACATCACTAAATGCGCATCCTCGTCGTCAACGCCGGCTCCAGCAGCCTCAAGCTGCGGGTGCTCGACGACGGCGACTCGGTCGTGGCCCGGGCCGACCTCGGTCCCGTCGACCGGCTGGGTGACGGCGAGCTGGAGGGGGCCCTCGCCGGGCTCGGACCGTTCGACGCGGTCGGGCACCGGATCGTCCACGGCGGCACCGCGTTCACCGCGCCGACCGTGGTCGACGCCGCCGTGCGGGACCGGCTCGCCGCGCTCGCCGACCTTGCACCCCTCCACCAGCCCAAGAGCCTGGCCGGGCTCGACGCCGTGAGCCGCCTGGCGCCGGAGGTGCCGGCCGTGGCGTGCTTCGACACCGCGTTCCACGCCACCCTGCCGGCGGCCGCCGCCACGTACGCCGTGCCTGCCGACTGGCGGGACCGGCTCGGCGTGCGCCGCTACGGGTTCCACGGGCTGTCGCACGCCTACGCCGCCCGGCACGCTGAGGAGATGATCGGCGCCGGTGGCTTCGCCACCGACACCGATCGCATCCCCGGCGTGGCCGGCACCGCCGACGTACTGCGGGTCGTCACGTGCCATCTGGGGGCGGGGGCGTCGCTGGCGGCGGTGCGGGGCGGGCGGTCGGTCGACACGACGATGGGGTTCACGCCGCTGGAGGGCCTGGTCATGGCCACCCGCTCGGGCACCGTCGACCCGGGCGCCGTGCTGTGGCTGCAGCAGCACGCCGGGCTCGGCGCCGACGAGGTGGCCGACGCCCTCGAGCACCGGTCGGGGCTCGCCGCCCTGGCCGGCACGGCCGACATGGCCGAGGTGGTCGAGCGGGCTGGCGCCGGTGACGAGCGGGCGAGGCTGGCGCTCGGCGTCTACGTCCATCGGCTGCGGACCGGCATCGCCGCCATGGCCGCATCCCTGGGCGGGCTCGACACCCTGGTGTTCACGGGCGGGGTGGGCGAGAACGCGCCGGCCGTCCGCCAGGCGGCATGCGAGGGACTCGGCTTCCTGGGCGTGACCCTCGACCCCGGCGCCAACGCCAGCGCCGAGCCCGACGCCGACGTGACCGCCCGCGGCTCGGCCGTCCGGGTGCTGGTCGTCGAGGCCCGCGAGGACGTCGAGATCGCCAGGGGCGTCGGCACGGCCCTCTCTGGGCGTTAGCGCACCAAGCCCTCGCGCCAGGCGATGGCGACGGCCGCCGCGCGGTCGCTCACGCCCAGCTTGCGGTAAAGGTTGCGGGTATGGGTCCGCACGGTCTCGGGGGACAGGTCCATGCGGCGGGCCGCCTCGCGGGGAGGCAACCCCTCGCCCAGCAGCGCCAGCAGTTCGGCCTCGCGCCGGGTGAGGCCGAGGTGGGCGCCGGGCCAGTCCCCCAGGTCGATCGAGCGTGCGGCCAGCACTGCGGCCTCGGTCGCCAGCCTGGGGTCGACCACGACCTCGCCCTGCGCCAGCCGGACCAGCGCGTCGACCAGGCGCTCCGCGCTCGCGGACTTGAGCAGGTAGCCGCTCACCCCGATCCGCAGCGCCTGGAGCATCAGGCGCGTGTCCCGGGCGTCGGTAAACACGGCGACGGCGAACGGCGGGTTCTGGGCCAGGACCTTCACCGCCGCGTCGATGCCCCCGGCCATCCGGCGGAAGGCGTCGATCAGCAGCACGTCGGCCCGGCCGTCGGTGACCGGCGCCAGCTCGATCTGCGGGTCGCCGACGGCCACGCCGGTCACCACGACACGGTCCTCGAACGGCGCGAGCATCGCCTTCAGCCCCTCGACGACGATCGTGTCGTCGTTGGCGAGCGCGACGCGCGTCGGCGGGTCGGGCATGTCCGACGCGTACCCGACGGTTACGGGCGGGTAATCCCCCGACGACGGGGGTGAGTGCCGCGTGCCGCGAACGTCGTATGGGCATCCGCCCGCCGGGATGGCAGGATCACACGACTGGTGAGCACCGACGACCGCCGTGACGTGATCCCGCTGCACGACCTGCCGCCCCGGCCGGTCTCCGACCCGACTCCTCCCGAGCCGGCCTCGGTCGCAGCCCCCGGCTGGCGCCTGCTGCTGGTCGAGGACGACGACGGCGACGCCCTGCTCGTGCGCGAGATGCTGGCCGACGGCCTGCCCGGGGCGCTGGTCGAGCGGGTGTCCACGCTGGCGGACGCGGTGCGTCGGGCGCCCGAGGCCGAGTGCGTCCTGCTCGACGTCGGCCTGCCCGACGCCGAGGGGACCCAGTGCGTCGAGATGGTGACCGCGGCCGCGCCCCGCGCCGCGGTGGTCGTGCTGACCGGCGCGGACAGCGAGCGGCTCGGCGTCGCGTCGGTCATGGCCGGCGCTCAGGACTACCTGGTCAAGGGCCGCGTCGACGACCAGCTGCTGGTGCGCTCGCTGCGCTACGCGATCGAGCGCCAGCGCGCCGCCCAGCTCAGCCGCGACCTGTACGACGCCGAGCGGCGGAGGGCCGAGAACGTCCGGCTCGAGCGGGCGCTCATGCCCACTCCGGTCATCGCGTCGGCCGACGTGCGGGTCTGCACGCGGTACGTGGCCCGCCGTGAGGGTTCCGAGCTGGGCGGCGACTTCTACGACGCCGTCGAGCTGCGCGGCGGCGAGCTGCACCTGCTGATCGGCGACGTGGCCGGGCACAGCGCGGACGAGGCCGCGCTCGCCACCCGCCTGCGCAGTGCCTGGCGGGCGCTGACGCTCGCCGGCCTCGACCAGGTCTCGACGATCCGCACGCTCGACACGTTCATCCGCACCGAGTGGCACTCGGTCACCTTCGCCACCATGTGCACGCTGGGCATCGAGCCCCACCGCAGCCGCGGCAGCCTGGTCCTGGCCGGGCACCCACCGCCGATCGTCGTGGGCGACACCAGCCGGCCGGTGGGCGACGAGGCGTTCGGCCCGCTGCTCGGCGTGCTGCCCGACCCCGACTGGCGGGGCGTCGAACTGCCCCTCGGCCGGGGGGCGACCGTGCTGCTCTACACGGATGGGCTCGTCGAGGGCCGGGCCTCCCCCGACAGCGTGCAGCGCCTGGGCATCGACGCCCTGCTGCCGATCATCGACGACTTCCACCGCATGGGGACCAACGGCACCGAGCTGCTCGACGGCCTGCTGGCCGAGGCCCGCCGGCGCAACGGAGGCCCGCTCACCGACGACGTGGCGCTGTGCCTGGTGACCGTCACGAGCGATGGCTGAGGAGCGGCCCCGCCGCCCGCTGTCGCTGCGCGCCCGGCTGACGCTGCTGCTCGCGGCCGTCGCGGCGTTCCTGCTCGTCACCCTCGGCGTCCAGCTCGCCTACCAGGCCCGGCTGGCCGACGAGCGCGACGACCTGGTCCACCGGGTCGACCGGGCGGCCGAGACGATCGGCGACCTCCGCACCGCGGTCGCCGACCAGCAGAGCGGCGTTCGGGGCTCGATCATCGCCGCCGACCCCCGGTTCCTCGAGCCCTACGAGGTGGGCCGGCGGAATGCCGACGCCGCTATCGCCCGGCTCGACACGCTGCTCGCCGAGTCCCCCGAGCTGATGGACGAGCTCGCCGACATCCGCACCGCGCTGTCCCGCTGGCGGCGCCTGACGGTCGAGCCCGCAGTCGACCCCGCGCAGCGCGCGTCGATCGCCGGTCGCACCGAGCAGTTCCTCGCCCAGGGCGAGACGCGGTTCGCCGCGGTGCGGGACGCGGTCGACACGCTCGACGACCGGCTGGAGGGCACGCGCTCGGACCGCATCGACCACATCGAGCGCATGTTCGACCAACTCGTCGCGGTGATGGTGCTGCAGGTGGCCGGGCTGGTGGTGCTGGGGGTCGTGATCGCGGTCGCGCTGGCCCGCCAGGTGCTGTCCCCGCTGGCCCGGCTCGGCCGGCAGGCGCGGGTGGTGGCCGCCGGCGACCTCGACCGCACGGTGCGGGGCGAGGGGCCGCCCGAGCTCGTCCGCATGGGCGAGGACGTCGAGGCGATGCGCGCCCGCATCGTCGCCGAGCTGGACGAGCTCGCCGCCGCCCGGGCCGAGCTCGAGCAGCAGGCCGTCGAGCTGGCCCGGTCGAACGCGGACCTCGAGCAGTTCGCCTACGTCGCCTCCCACGACCTCCAGGAGCCGCTGCGCAAGGTCGCAAGCTTCTGCCAGCTCCTGCAGCGCCGCTACGAGGGCCAGCTCGACGAGCGCGCCGACCAGTACATCGCGTTCGCCGTCGACGGCGCCAAGCGCATGCAGGGGCTGATCAACGACCTGCTCGCGTTCTCGCGCGTGGGCCGCGTCGGCGCGACGGAGACGGTCGTCGACCTCGACGCGGCGG
>JBKPAS010000071.1:0-7855 GCA_046744265.1 Actinomycetota bacterium | reverse complement strand
CCGGCTCGCCCCCGTAGCCGAACCGCAGGCCCCGCACGTCGACGGCGAGGGGACCGGCCGGCAGGCGCCGTCCCCCGCCGCCAGGCCCGCCGGCCGGTGTGGGGCGATGGGCCTCGGCCAGGACGGCGTCGATGCGGTCGGCGGCGACGGCCGCGCGGGGCAGCTCCTCGAGCAGGAACCCGACGACCCGCATCGGGAACGCGAGCACGCCGAAAAGCGCCATGGCCTGGACCAGCTCGCCGGTCGTGATGGCCCCGGACGACACCCGCCAGGCGCCCAGCGCCAGCAGGGCGACCGTGCCCAGGTTCGGCAGGGCGTCGAGGCCGGGCTCGAACGTGGCCCGCAGGCGCCCGACCCGCAGCCGGACGGTCCGCAGCTCCTCGGCGGCGGCGGTGAGCCGCCCGACCTCGCGGGTCTCGAGCCCCAGCGTCTTGACGACCAGCGCGCCCTCGAACGACTCGTGGGCGACGCTGGACACCTCGCCGATGCGGGCCTGGGTGAGGGCGGCCGGGGCCTCGACGTGGCGTGTGTAGAGGCGGTTGATCACGGCCAGGGTGGGGAACAGGGCGCACCCGACCAGCATCAGCAGCGGGTCGACCAGGGCGAGGCTGACGATCGAGGTGCCGACGAGCACGATCACACCGAGCGAGAACGGCAGCGGCTGGATGGCGGTCACCGCCCGCTCGACGTCCGCATCCGCGTGGGCGAGCAGCTCGCCGGTCGGGTGGCGGCCGAAGTAGCCGAGGGGCACGCGCAGGTAGGTCTCGGTGATCCGCTGGAACAGCGTGCGCTGCATGCGCCGGGCGGTCATGTTCCCGAAGTAGCGGCGCAGCACGACGCCGAGCGACCGCAGGGTGGCCACCGCCACGATCGCCACCGCCCCCCAGGCGAGCGTCGACCCGTCGACGCCGTGGGCGATGCCGGGGACGATCACGTGGTCGGTCACCCGGCCTAGCGCCACCGACCCGCCGACCGCCATCAGCCCGAACAGCGTGGACCCGAAGACCGACACGGCGAACGGGCGCGGGTGCGTGCGCACGCTGCGCCACAGCAGGCGCACGCCGCGGCGCATGACGGTCTCGGAGGGGGCAGGGGCGATAACTGACATGAGGGGTCCTCGGAGTCTGCCTTGCGCGCGGGCGCCTACGCAGCGTCATCCGGAAAGAACGCGGCGTCGGACGCGGAATCGGCGGATTCCGGGGCGGGTCGGGACGCGGTGTACCGTCCGCACATGGAGCGCCCCGCCCGTTTCGAGCACCACCGCTGGCTCGGTGACAAGCGGACCCAGGTCGTCCACGACGTCGACGCCTGCACCGGCGAGTCGATCATCGACGAGCTCATGGCGTCCGAGGCGTTCATCTGCTTCGGGCCTGACACGCTGGCCGAGGCCCGCAACCGCGGCTACCGGCGGTGCGGCTGCTGCGGGGCGGGCGAGTCCGGCGAGTCGGCCTCGGCGGCGTAGGCCCGGCGCGGAGACGAGCACGGGGTCCCGGTGGCGACCGAGGTCGGGCAGCCGGTCGCCATCGACGTCCACGTCCACCCCTCGACGCGCGAGTTCCTGGTCGAGGCGATGGGGCCGTTCCAGCAGGCCGTCGAGCAGCACTTCCACACGACGATCCCGGTCCGGTCGGTCGGCGAGATGGCCGACGAGTTCCGGTCCGAGGGCGTCCGCGCCGTGCTGCTGGCGTGGGACGCCGAGTCGGGGACCGGCCTGCCGCCCGTCACCAACGACTTCGTCGCCTCGTGCGTCGAGGCCCACCCCGACGTGTTCCTCGGCTTCGCCTCGGTCGACCCCCACAAGGGCCAGGCGGCGCTCGTCGAGTTGCGGCGGGCGGTGGTCGAGCTGGGGATGCGGGGGCTCAAGCTGCACCCCAGCGCCCAGGGCTTCTCGCCCGACGACCGCCGCCACTACGACCTGTACGCCACGTGCGCCGAGCTCGAGATCCCCGTGCTTTTCCACACCGGGACGACCGGGGTGGGCGCCGGGCTGCCGGGCGGGGGCGGGGTCAAGCTCGGCTACTCGCGGCCGATCCTGCTCGACGCGGTGGCCGCCGACTTCCCCGAGCTGCAGATCATCGGGGCGCACCCGTCGTGGCCGTGGCAGGACGAGATGTTGGCGGTCGCCCAGCACAAGACCAACGTGTGGGTCGACCTGTCGGGCTGGTCGCCCCGGCTGTGGTCGCCGGCGCTGCGCGACGCCGTGCTCGGTTGGCTGCAGGACCGGGCGCTGTTCGGCACCGACTACCCGTTCATCACCCACGCCAAGTGGCGGAAGGCATTCCTCGCCCACGAGCCGCCCGCCGAGGTGGTCGAGAAGGTGACCCGGGGGAACGCGGCGCGCCTGCTGGGGCTGGACCTCGCATGATGGACGACCGCATCGCGTCGGGGGACGTGACCCTGGCCGCGCACCTGGCCCGCCCCGCCCGGCAGGGGAACACCCGCCCGCCGGCCGTCGTGATCTGCCACGGCTACCCGTCGTCGACGTCGGCCGAGCGGGCCGCCGAGACCACCCCCGAGCTGGCCGATCGCATCGCCGGCGAGAGGGGGTGGGTGGCGCTGGCGTTCGCGTTCCGGGGGTGCGGCAAGTCCGAGGGGCAGTTCTCGCTGGCGGGATGGCTCGACGACCTGCGGGCGGCGGTCGACCACGTCGTCGAGGCCGTCCAGCCCATGGGCGTGTGGATCGCCGGCTTCGGCACCGGCGGCGCCCTCGCCATCTGCGCCGGTGCCCGCGACGCGCGGGTCGGCGGCGTGGCGGTGGTCGGCTCGCCGGGCGACTTCGACGACTGGGCGAGCCACCCCCGGCGGTTGCTCGAGCACTGCCGCGAGGTCGGCGTCATCACCGACCCGCAGTTCCCGCCGTCGCTCGACGCATGGGCCCGCGAGCTGCGGTCGGTGCAGGCCGTGGCGTGCGCCCAGGAGCTGGCGCCCCGGGCGATGCTGGTGGTCCACGGGGCCGACGACGACGTGGTGCCGCCGTTCGACGCCCGCATCGTCGCCGACGCGCACGGGTCCGCCGAGCTGCGCTTCATCATCGGCGCCAGCCACGCCCTGCGCCACGACCCCCGGGCCGTCGCCGTCCTGCTCGGCTGGCTCGACCGCCAGCGCCACGCGCTGGCTCGTTAGCTCTTCGTCAGGTCGGGTCCGACTTCGACCTGCCCTGGGACTTCATCATCTTCTTCCAGGCGCGCACCTGGGTGAAGGCGTCGCGGGAGCCGATGTCGGCGACCGAGCGGGGCTGGTCGTCGGAGAACGGGTGGGTGGCCGGCTCCCACCCGTCGGGCGTCACGCCGAACCGCTTGGCCAGCAGCGCGGTGAAGATCTTGGCCTTCTCGACGCCGAAGCCCGGCAACGACTTCACCCGGCCCAGCAGCTCCTTGCCGCTGCCGACATCCGTCCAGACCGCCGCCGCGTCGCCGCCGTAGTCGTCGACCAGCGTCTGGCACAGCGCCTGGACCCGCTTGGCCATCGACCCCGGGAACCGGTGGAGCGCCGGCGGGCCCTTGAAGATCTCGTCGAGCTTGGCCGGGTCGGTCGCGGCGATCGTGGCCGCGTCCAGGCGACCGCCCATGCGGTCGCGCAGCTTCAGCGGGGCCCCGAACGCCCACTCCATCGGGACCTGTTGGTCGAGCAGCATGCCGATCAGCAGGGCCAGCGGGTCGTCGACCAGCAACTGGTCGGCCTCGGGGTCACCGGTGACGGGCAGCGAAGGCATGCCCGGAACGCTAGCTGCGCGCCTCGGCTACAGGTCGTGGGCCCGCGGATCGACCCGCTCGGGGTCGATGCCGTAGTGGGCGATCGCGTCGGCCACCACCTCGGCCTTGACCTCGCCCTGCCGGGCCAGCCCCCACAGCGCGGCGACCACGATGTGGGGCGTGTCGACCTCGAAGAACTGGCGCAGCCGCTCGCGGGTGTCGGACCGGCCGAACCCGTCGGTCCCCAGCGGGACGAACGGCTGGCGCACCCACCGGCCCACCTGGTCGGGCACCGCCTTGAGGAAGTCGGTCACCGCCACGACCGGCCCGCCCTCGGTGCCGAGCAGGTCGGTGACGAGCGGCGTCCGGGGCGGCTCGGACGGGTGCAGGCGGTTCCACCGCTCGGTCGACAGCGCCTGCTCGCGGAGCCGCTTGTAGCTGGTGGCGGACCACAGCTCGGCGCCGACGTCCCACCGCTCGGCCAGCTCGGCCTGGGCGGCGCGGGCCGCACCCTGGGCCGTGCCGGAGAACAGGATCGTCGCCCGGTGCGACCGCCCCTCGGGGGCGTCCGCCCACCGATACAGGCCCTGGACGATGCCGTCCGCCACGCCCTCGGGCATCGGCGGCATCACGTAGTTCTCGTTGTAGAGCGTGAGGTAGTGGACGACGTCACGGTTGTCCACCAGCATCTGCCGCAGCCCGTGGCGGATGATGACCGCCATCTCGTAGGCGAACGCCGGGTCCCACGCCTCGATGGTCGGCACGGTCGAGGCCAGCAGGTGGCTGTGCCCGTCCTGGTGCTGCAGGCCCTCGCCCAGCAGCGTCGTCCGGCCGGCGGTGGCGCCGAGCAGGAAGCCCCGGGCCCGGCTGTCGGCGGCCGACCAGATCAGGTCGCCCACCCGCTGGAACCCGAACATCGAGTAGAAGGTGAAGAACGGCACCATCGGGACGCCCCGGTGGGCGTAGCTCGTGCCGGCGGCGATGAAGCTGGCCATCGAGCCGGCCTCGGTGATGCCCTCCTCGAGGATCTGGCCGTCCTTGCCCTCGGTGTACGACAGCAGCAGCTGGGCGTCGACCGGCTCGTAGACCTGGCCCTGGGCGGCGTAGATCCTGAACTCCTTGAACAGGGCGTCCATGCCGAAGGTGCGGGCCTCGTCGGGGATGATCGGCACCACCCGCGGGCCGAGCTTGGGGTCGCGGCACAGGTTCCGCAGCAGGCGGGTGAAGGCCGTCGTGGTCGACGCCGCCTGCCGGCCCGAGCCGGCCAGCACCTCGTCGAACACCTTGTCCTCCGGCAGCTCGACCGGCCGGGTGACGGTCGTGCGCCGCCGGGGGAGCGGACCGTCGAGCACCCGGCGCCGGTTGGTCATGTAGGTGTGCTCGACCGAGCCCTCGCGGAGCCGGATGTAGGGCGGCTCCTTGTCCTCGGCGAGGGCGTCCTCGGGGATGATGTCCTGCAGGAACAGCCGCTCGCGCAGCACCCGCAGCTGCTCGACGTTCATCTTCTTGATCTGGTGGGTGGCGTTGCGGCCCTCGACGTCGGGCCCGAGCGTCCACCCCTTGATCGTCTTGGCCAGGATGACCGTCGGCGCCCCGCCCTGCTCGGTGGCGGCCTTGTAGGCGGCGTACAGCTTGCGGTAGTCGTGCCCGCCGCGGGGCAGCGTGCGCAGCTCGTCGTCGGACAGGTGTTCGACCATCTTGCGGAGCCGCGGGTCGGGCCCGAAGAAGTGCTCGCGGATGTAGGCGCCCGACTCGACCGCGTAGCGCTGGTACTCGCCGTCGACCGTCGTGCCCATCTTGTTGAGCAGGACGCCGTCGACGTCGCGGGCCAGCAGCTCGTCCCACTTCGAGCCCCAGATGACCTTGATGACGTTCCAGCCGGCGCCCCGGAACACGGCCTCGAGCTCTTGGATGACCTTCCCGTTGCCCCGGACCGGCCCGTCGAGGCGCTGCAGGTTGCAATTGACGACCCAGATGAGGTTGTCGAGCTGCTCGCGGGCGGGCAGGGTCAGCGCGCCGAGCGTCTCGGGCTCGTCGCACTCGCCGTCGCCGAGGAAGCACCAGACCCGCGTGTTGCCGGTGTCGTCGATGCGGCGGTTCTGCAGGTAGCGCAGGTAGCGGGCGTGGTAGATCGAGTTGAGCGGGCCGAGGCCCATCGAGACCGTCGGGTATTCCCAGAACTCGGGCATGAGCCGCGGGTGGGGGTAGCTCGACAGGCCGTTGCCACCGACCTCCTGTCGGAAGTTGTCGAGCTGCTCCTCGGTGAGGCGGCCCTCGAGGAAGGCTCGGCCGTAGGTGCCGGGGGCGGCGTGGCCCTGGATGTAGACGGCGTCGCCGGGCGAGCCGTCTTCCTTGCCGCGGAAGAACCAGTTGAAGCCGACCTCGTAGAGCGCGGCCGACGAGGCGAACGTCGACAGGTGGCCGCCGATGCCCTCTGCGTGCTTGTTGGCCTTGATGACCATGACCGCCGCGTTCCAGCGGATGTATGCCCGGATGCGCCGCTCGAGGTGCTCGTCGCCGGGGAACCACGGCTCCTCCTCGGCGGGGATCGTGTTGACGTACGGCGTCGACACCGTCGCCGGGGTGCCGACCTGCAGCTCGCGGGCCCGGTCGAGCAGCTTGGCGAGCAGGAACCGCGCCCGGGTCTTGCCGTGGGCGTCGACGATCGCGTCCAGCGAGTCGAGCCACTCGCGGGTCTCGGTCGGGTCGGTGTCGGGCAGCTGGTGGACGAAGCCGTCGATGATCATCGGCCTACGCTCGTTTCGGTTCGGGGGGATACGTGCGCTGTCGTCTGCGCTGTGGTCAGCGGTGTCGTCTGCACTCTCGTCAGCGCTGTCGTCACCCCACCACGCTACGCATTCCGCAGGCCTCCTCCGCCCGGCCCCTAGGGTTGCCACCGTGCCCGCAGCTGCGAACCCTGCCGACCGAACGACCGTGTACACCGACGGCGCCTGCCTGGGGAACCCCGGGCCCGGCGGGTGGGCCTGGGCCGAGCCGGGCGGCGCCTTCGCCAGCGGGTTCGCCGACCGCACGACCAACCAGCGCATGGAGATCACGGCCGCCTACGAGGCCGTGCGGTCCCACCCGGGCCCGCTGGAGGTGGTGAGCGACTCGACCTACGTCGTCAACTGCTTCCGCGACCGCTGGTGGGAGGGGTGGCGGCGCCGGGGCTGGACCAACGCCGCCAAGAAGCCCGTCGCCAACCGCGACCTGTGGGAGCCGTTCGTCGACCTGGTCGTGTCGCGGGGCGACGTGGTGTTCCGGTGGGTGAAGGGCCACTCGGGCCACGTCATGAACGACCTCGTGGACGAGCTGGCGGTCGAGGCGGCGAAGACGCAGTCGGCCCGGTCGGGCGTCGGCGCCTGAGCGCCAGGAGGCTTGCCGTCCGTGCAGGTCGGTGCCGACACCGGGGGGACGTTCACCGACCTGGTGACCGCGGACGGGCGGTCGACCAAGGTCCTGTCCACACCGTCGGACCCGGGGCAGGCGGTGGCGGCCGGGCTCGACGAGCTGGGCGCCGCGCCCGGCGGCCGCCGGCCCGAATTGCTGGCCCACGGGACGACCGTGGCCACCAACGCCCTGCTCGAGCGGCGGGGGGCCATGGTGGCGCTGGTCACGAACGAGGGCCTTGCGGACGTGATCGAGATCGGCCGGCAGGACCGGCCCTCGCTCTACGACCAGCTCGCCTCCCGGCCCGAGCCGCTGGTGCCCCGGCGCTGGCGGTACGAGGTGGCGGCTCGCCTGGCGGCGGACGGGTCCGAGCTGCGACCGGTCGACGTGGCGAGCGTGCCGGCGATCGACGGCGAGGTCGGGGCGGTGGCGGTGTGCCTGCTGCACGCCGACCTTGATCCGCACCACGAGCGGGCCGTCGCCGATGCGCTGCGGGCCCGCGGCCAGGACGTCACGTGCTCGCACGAGGTGTCGCCCGACCGGCGCGCGTACGCGCCCACGGTCACCACCGTCATCAACGCCTCGCTGCGGCCCCGCTGCCGGGCCTACCTGCGGGGGCTCGGCTCGCTGGCCGACGAGGTCGTGGTCATGACGTCGGCGGGCGGGCTGCTGCCGGCGTCCGACGCCGCCGAGCTGCCGGCCGCCCTGCTGCTGTCGGGCCCGGCCGGCGGCGTGCGGGCCGGCGCGGCGGTGGCCGCGGCCAACGGGTTCCC